>VERJ01000074.1 GCA_018882795.1 Burkholderiaceae bacterium
CCGCAAGCCGGTGATTGCCGCGGTGGCGGGGTTCGCACTCGGGGGAGGCTGCGAGGTCGCCATGATGTGCGAAATGATTTTTGCGGCCGATACAGCCAAGTTCGGCCAGCCAGAAATCAAACTCGGCATTATTCCAGGCGCAGGTGGCACACAGCGCCTGCCGCGGGCAGTCGGTAAGGCCAAGGCCATGGATATGTGCCTCACCGCCCGCATGATCGATGCCGCAGAGGCCGAGCGCTGCGGCCTGGTGGCCCGCGTAGTGCCTGCTGATCAGCTATTGGATGAGGCATTAAAGGCAGCCGCAACCATCGCCTCGTATTCTTTGCCGGTGGTGATGATGGCCAAGGAGTCGGTGAATCGCGCGTTTGAGAGTTCACTTTCCGAGGGCCTGCTCTTTGAGCGACGCGTGTTTCACGCCACCTTTGCGGTGGAGGATCAAAAAGAAGGCATGGCTGCGTTTGCCGAAAAGCGCAAACCGGCATTTAAGAACCGCTGAGTCGAGCCCGCCATGTCTGCCTATCAAACACTGGAAGTCACCCGCGAGGGCAAAGTCGCCACCATCTGGATGAACCGGCCCGAGGTGTTTAATGCGTTTAATGAACAGCTGATCGACGATCTGCATAATGCTTTCAAGGCATTAGATCAGGATGCCAGCATACGTGTCGTGGTGCTGGCTGGCCGCGGAAAGCATTTCTCGGCAGGTGCCGATCTGAATTGGATGAAACGGGCCTCGGGCTATACCGAGGCCGAAAATGTGGCCGACGCACGACGCTTCTCCGGCATGTTGCGTGCGATCGCCGAGCTTTCCAAGCCCACCATTGCGCGTGTGCAGGGTGCTGCCTTGGGTGGTGGCACAGGATTAACTGCGGCCTGCGATATGGCAGTGGCGGCTGTCGACGCTGCGTTTGCAACCTCTGAAGTCAAGTTCGGCATTATCCCGGCAGTGATCAGCCCCTATGTGCTGCGTGCTATCGGCCCGCGCCAAGCCTTGCGCTACTTTCAAAGCGCTGAGCGAATCTCCGCTGATCGCGCCATGGCCATCGGACTCGTCAATGAAGTTGTGCCCGTCGATCAGCTCGATGCTGCGGTGTCACAGATGGTGGAGGCCCTATTGATTGGTGCACCTGATGCGCAGAAGGCCGCAAAGGATTTGATCTCGGCGGTCAATGGTCGCCCGATTGATGATGCAGTGACAGATGAGACAGCACAGCGCATCGCCAAGCGTCGTGCCACTGCAGAGGCGAAAGACGGAATCTCTGCATTCCTTGAGAAACGTCAACCCGCATGGATTTCAGCGCCATAGAATCATCAACATAAGTTGAATCAGTAAACCGTTTTTTATGAAACACCGCAGTCATTATTCAGGAGGAGTTTTCTATGTATACCCAGTCATTTAGTGTGCAGGACGCACCGGGGCTGAAGGCTGTCGATTCAGCCGCAGCCGAGGACCCGAAGCTGATGGAGCAGTTCCAGGCCCGCATCGACGCCGATGGTCGCATTGAGCCCCAGGAGTGGATGCCCGAGGCCTATCGCAAAACACTGATCCGTCAGATCAGCCAACACGCCCACAGCGAGATCGTGGGCATGCTGCCCGAGGGCAACTGGATCCTGCGAGCGCCAAGCTTAAAGCGCAAGTGCATCCTTATTGCAAAAGTTCAGGATGAAGGCGGCCACGGCCTGTATCTGTATTCCGCAGCCGAGACCTTGGGCACAAGCCGTGCCGAAATGTTGGAGGCCCTGCACAGCGGCAAGGCCAAATACAGCTCTATCTTCAATTACCCCACACTGAATTGGGCCGACATCGGCGTGATTGGTTGGCTTGTGGATGGCGCTGCCATCATGAATCAGATTCCACTATGCCGCTGCTCCTATGGCCCCTATGCCCGCGCCATGGTCCGTGTCTGTAAGGAAGAGTCCTTCCATCAGCGTCAAGGCTACGAGGCCCTGCTCACCATGATGAAGGGCAGCAAAGAACAGCGCGATATGGTGCAGGATGCAGTGAACCGCTGGTGGTGGAAGTGCCTGGCCATGTTCGGCCCCAGTGATGCCGACAGCCTGCACAGCTCGCAAGGCATGAAGTGGGGCATCAAGCGCATCAGCAACGATGATCTCCGCCAGAAGTTCATCGATGCCACTGTGCCCCAGGCCAATGTGCTGGGTATCACGCTGCCGGACCCCAAACTGAAGTGGAACGAAGCGCGTGGCCACTACGATCACGGCGAGATTGACTGGAAGGAATTCTGGGAGACCGTCAATGGCAATGGCCCCTGCAATAAGGAGCGCCTGGCCACCCGGGTCAAGGCCCATAAAGATGGCCAATGGGTCCGCGATGCGGCCATGGCCTATGCCAAGAAACAAGAACAACGTCGCATGAAGGAGGCAGCATGAGCGCCACACCAGCACTAAAAGATTGGCCCCTCTGGGAAGTATTTATTCGTAGCAAGCAGGGCCTGGAGCACAAGCATTGCGGCAGCCTGCATGCCGCTGATGCCAAGCAGGCATTGGATATGGCCCGCGATGTTTATACCCGACGTCAAGAGGGCGTCTCGATCTGGGTCGTGCCCTCGGCCATGATCACCGCCAACAATCCGGATGACAAGGGCGAATTCTTCGATCCCGCCGCCGACAAGATCTACCGTCATCCGACCTTCTATGAAATTCCTGAAGAAGTGGGGCACATGTAATGAAAGCACCTCTTGACTATGTGCTGCATCTTGCAGACAACGCCGTGATTCTGGGCCAGCGCAATGCTGAGTGGTGTGGCCATGGCCCGATCATTGAGGAAGACCTCTCGCTTGCGAACATGAGCCTGGATCTGATCGGCCAGGCACGTCTTCTGTATCAATACGCTGCCCAGTTAAAGGGCGGTGATGCCACCGAGGATCGACTCGCCTATCTGTGCGAAGTCCGCGAGTTCCGCAACTACACCCTGCTGGAGCTACCCCACAGCGGTCCGCTCTCGGGCTATGCCCGCGGTGATCGTGACTATGCCACTACGATTGTGCGTAACTTCCTCTACAGCACGCTGATGCTCCTCTACTGGGAGGCCCTGCAGCAATCCAAAGATGAACAGCTGGCGGCGATTGCTGAGAAGTCGGTGAAAGAAACCCGCTATCACGTGCGCCATTCCCGCGATTGGCTGGTGAAGCTTGGCGACGGGACCGAGGACTCCCATGCGCGCGTTGCCGCTGCGTTGGATCACCTGATGCCCTACACCAAGGAATTCTGGGCAAGCAGCCCCGCCGAGGCCGAGGCTGTGGCCAATGGCACCGGTGTGGATGTGGCTTTGCTGAAACCTGAGTGGGATGCTCTGGTGAACGAGGCGCTCGCCGAGGCCACCCTGGATCGGCCCAAGGATGCCCCGGGTTACACCACGCAGGGCAAGGTGGGTGTGCATTCCGAGCATCTGGAGTATGTCCTTGCCGAAATGCAGAGTCTGGTGCGCCAGTACCCCAACGCCACCTGGTAATTTGCCATGACCGCAACTGCATCGATTGATGAAGCATGGGCGGTCCTGGAGGGCCTGAGCGATCCTGAGATTCCTGTCATCTCGCTTCGCGAGCTCGGCATTCTGCGCGAGATTCGCGAGGCGGATGACGGCCTCGAAGTGGTGATCACGCCCACCTACAGCGGCTGCCCGGCCATGGAGCAAATCCATGATGACATTCATGCGCTGCTGGAAAAGCATGGCATCAAGGCCCGGGTGGTCACGCAGCTGTCGCCTGCCTGGACAACCGACTGGATGACGGAAGAGGGCAAGGAGAAACTCCGCAGATATGGCATTGCGCCCCCCACACATAAGGTGAGCGATGTCGCCGTGGTGAAATTCATGCCAAAAACCGCTCTGTTCAAGGTCGAGCCTGTCCCGTGTCCACGCTGTGGCTCAAGCAACACCTTGGAATCTTCTCGATTTGGTTCGACCGCCTGCAAGGCGCTCTACCGTTGCCAGGATTGCCAAGAGACTTTTGATTACTTCAAACCATATTAAGGCTGCGCCCTAAATCAGCGCCGACCACCAAGGGAGAATACATAACATGGCAACACAGTTTCATCCGCTGAAAGTCAAGCGCGTCACGCCCGAGGCGGGCGACTCTGTGGCAATCACCTTTGCCATTCCTCCGGAGAAAAAAGAAGCCTTTGCCTTTGAGCCTGGCCAGTTCCTGACATTACGTGCCCAGCTCAACGGCCAGGATGTTCGCCGTAACTATTCCATCAGCTGCCCGCGCAGCCAGCTGACACACCGCAACGAGTTAGAGATCGGTATTCGCCCAGTCGA
>VERJ01000075.1 GCA_018882795.1 Burkholderiaceae bacterium
CAGCGTGCACTGGCCAACACTACTCGGATTGCCAAAAAGACGCCGATGGCAACCATCAGAGAAAACAATACCTGCGTTATAAGCAAAAAGAATTCCACAAGAGTTTCCTAATCTTGAAAGCGCACCAAACGCCTGATCCAAGTCAGGCCAAGCACTTCGAGTGTGGCGACCACCCCCAACACGAGGTGCCCAGAAGATGTAGTCCAGAGGCTTGCCATTGAGTCCGGATCCATGACAGTCAACACCAGGGCGAGCGCCAGTGGCACGGCCACCATCACCCAGGCCTGCATCCCCCCCTGCGCCGCAAGTGCATCCACTTTTTCCTCAAGCACAAGCCGCTGACGGAATGAAGCCGCCAAACGATCCAAAGATTCAGACAGACCCCCGCCGGAGGCTGCCGACACGCTGATCGTGAAGGTTAATAACTGCAGTTCTGGAACGGGCAGACGGGCCGACCAGTCGCTCAACGCGCGCTCGAGGGGTAGCCCGATGCGTTGCATGCGATCCAGCATGGCCAGCTCCTGAGAAATTGGCCTTGCCGACTGCCTCACCAGTTGGGTCAGGGCGGCGCGAATCGACAGACCCGCCCGTAGTGAAGTTGCTAACAGTTCAATAACTGTAGGTAACTGATAACGGATAGCACGATAACGACGACCCAGCCGATACCGGATCAACAGTAATACACCAGTCAACAGCCCAACAAAAATCGCCGGGGCAAGCCATGGTGATTGCAGCATAAACCATGCAATCGCCATCGCGAGCGCTGCAGCAGCGGCAAAGACCCAACGCACGCTTCTGGCATCAATAAAGATGTGAAAGTCTTCCAGGCGCGCGAGCAGTCGCGTCTCGAAGCGGCCCTTCTGCCCGGTGATCCAGCCGCCTAGTCGCGGCAACAGCACAATCGCGACAGCCATCCAAAGCACGGAGATCAACACAACACTCGCCATCACGACCCCACAAATGCATCGAAAAGAGATGCATGCTCGATCACACCCCGCTGACTGAGCCGCTCGAAGAAATGTGGAACGATGCCAGTTGACTGAAACTCCTGGAGATCCGGCCGCCAAGAGAACACCTCCTGTGTCTGAATCACACCGGACTCAACACCGGTCACCTCCGAGATACTGACGAGCCGCCGCTTGCCATCCACGCAACGCTGCTGCTGAACAATCAGATCGACTGCCGATGCAATCTGCTCGCGGATTGTCCCCAGCGGCAGATCAAACCCCGACATCAACACCAGCATCTCCAGCCGGGAGAGGGCATCCCTCGGACTATTGGCATGCACAGTAGTGAGCGAACCCTCATGCCCGGTGTTCATGGCCTGGAGCATGTCGAGTGCCTCCCCGCCCCGGCACTCCCCCACCACAATCCGATCGGGGCGCATCCGCAGCGAATTTCTCAGGAGATCGCGGATTGATACAGCGCCGGTACCCTCCGCATTGGCCTGCCGAACTTCAAGTGAGACGAGATTGGCATGGCCGAGCCGCAGTTCTGCAGCGTCTTCAATTGTGACGATTCGCTCATGCGACGGTATCCACTGGGAAAGCATGTTCAACAACGTCGTCTTGCCTGACCCCGTACCACCTGAAACAACGATGTTGAATCGGTGTCTGACCGCTAACTCCAAAAGAGAGAGCATGGCTGAACTTGCCGATCCCAGGTTGCACAGATCAGTCGCATCCAGCCTTTTGTTAGAAAAGCGGCGAATGGTCAGGCTGCAGCCCTTGATCGACAAGGGAGGAATCACCGCATTGACCCTTGATCCATCCTGCAGCCGAGCATCCACCATTGGAGAAGCATCATCAATACGCTTGCCCAATGGAGAAACAATGCGATCAATTACGGCGCGCACGCTCTCATCACCGGAAAACTGCAGTGGTGCCCGATGGCAGACCCCAGCCCGCTCCACAAAGATCTCGTCGAATCGATTCACCATAATCTCAGAAACATCGGGGTCAGTGAAAAGCGCCTCCAGGGGGCCGAGGCCGACCGACTCCGCAACAACCCGCTCAATAAATTGGGCTTGCTCAGCACCCGCTCCAGAGCCCAGCAGCTCATCGGCGATTGGAATCATCAACTCGCGACACTCGTCTCGGATTGACTGATCAGAGACCCCCTGCCAGTCACGCTTTCGAAGGTCGATCAGAGACCGCAGACGCGAGACACCGCGATCCACCAGCCCCTGTTTGTCGTTATCCTGTGATGTAGCGGGGTATGTGACCCCGTCAATCTCAAGAACCCATCCACCGATTTGAATCTGATCCCCTGGCTTTAAGGGTCCATACTCCGTCACACGGGCCTCATTCACCAGCGTGCCCGCCAAGGTGCCTTGATCACAAACAAAAAGATCACCCCGTCGCAGCTGAATCTGAGCATGTTGCTTGCCAACCCAAAGCCCGGACAAAAGGATATCGGCTGTCCCCTCACGTCCGATCAGAGCGGGAAACTGGCTCAGCTGGACGGCTGCCGCTGCTGTGCCCCCTTGTGAATAGCGAATTCGGACTTCCGGAACAAAAGATTCCAATACAGGATCATTCATTGCGCCACCCCCGAGGACATGCGTCGCTGGGTCTCCTCCAAGGATCTATTTGCACGATTCATCAATTCCTGATTAAGCGCAGCGTCCGGGGAGATGAAGCGCGGTGTCACGAATACGACCATCTCGCTACGACGCTCACGAAAATCCTTCGATGAGAAGAGCTGACCCAAAATCGGAATGCTTCCCAAGCCCGGAATTTTGTCGATGGTCTTACTCTTATCCTCGGAAATCAGCCCTGAAATCACCAGGGTCTCTCCCTCCTTCAGGTTGACCTCCGTCTCCGTCTGGCGAGAGAGAAAGGCGGGAAGATCCCCGACCTTGATTGCTGGATCAACCGTGGAGAGCTCTGTCATCACTCGGGCAGCAATGCTGCCTGACTCCGTCAGGGTTGGGTTGATCTCGAACTTGATGCCATAGGGCTTGAACTGCACCGACGTTGCGCCGATAGCGCTGGTCGTGGGCAGAGGAATCTCACCACCGGCAAGAAATTTAGCCGCCCCGCCACTTCGGCAAGACAAAATAGGCTCCGCAAGTACGACCGCATCACCTTTTTGCTCCATCAGATTAACAACAGATGACAAGGTGCTCTGCAAACCGAAATACATCGCAAATGGTGATACCTTGCCGACTAAAGGCTCTGTCGTGGTGCCAGGCAGATTCGAGATCAGGCCCGGAGCACCGCTACTATCAACCGTCCCAGAGGAGGCCGGCCGAAAGCGGGAGTTAGACCGCATATCGCCGACCACGCCAAAGATAGGGCCAGCCGTGGCCTTCTGCCAATTCACACCGATGTTTTCGAGTGCACTTTTCTTGATCTCCAGAAAGCGGACTTCCATCGCAATCATCTGTTCGACACCAGTCTGCTGCACAAGATTCACAATTAAAGGAGAGCGTTGGGCCAGCTCACGAATTTTCTGGGCCTCTTGCACATTGCGCGCCCGACCTTCGATGACAACCTTGCCACCAACGATGCGTGCTTCGATCGTAGAGCGCTTGCCTAACCACTGACGCACATCCCTCAAGAGCTGATCCTGATCCCCGGAATGGACCTGAACCGATATGCGCCGCTCGGAGCCATCGTGAAACCAAAGATGAAGGGTCGTTGCCCCTGGCTGCAGTGCCAGCAGCAGGATCTGGTCTTTTTCCAAACGCTTTGCTGAAACAATCTTGCCGTTGCCTATAGCGAGCCGTTTAAGTCCCTCATCTCCGATCACATGGGTCTCGCCCGTAATCAACGACAAAATAGCGGGCTGAGGATCTATCAGAAGATTTGAAGAAGAACCCGCTAACGCGCTTGATCCTGATTCCATCTGCTGCAACGTAGATGCTGCATTGACCTGCTTGATTAGAGCTACAAGCAAGAGTACTGCTAGTAAAAGACCGAATAAACTTTCTTTCAAACTGTTCAGTCTGATCATCGGATTGCTCCTTCCGTGCTGCCGATCAGGATTTCCACAGGACTGCCACGATTCCCCCATGCTCGGGTGTCCACAGATGATTTCCGTGCTGTCGCGTTGGATGTCTGCTCTGATGCCCGAAGCGCAATTCCCATGCGGCCCTGCAGCTGCCCAGCCAACACCAGATTGGCCACCCCGGCTGGCACAGCCAAAGTGATGGTGGAATAC
>VERJ01000006.1 GCA_018882795.1 Burkholderiaceae bacterium
GCGATACGCTGGCACCTTGGCCCGCAGTGCTGCAGGGAGAGCGCCGCGCAGCAGCTGACCAAGCCGCATCGCGGGGCCAAACCATGATGATGTCAGCCCAGCCTTCAGCAGACTGCGCATGAAGCGCTCACTGGCAGGCCGCTCAACACGTTCTTCAAGCAACTCTCGGCCAATGTCCACCAGCTTGCCATACTCAACACCCGCGGGGCAGGTGGTCTCGCAATTGCGGCAGGTGAGGCATCGATCCAGATGGACCTGGGTCTCACGCGTGACATCAACGCCCTCGACCATCTGCTTGATCATGTAGATACGGCCACGTGGACCGTCGCGTTCGTCACCAAGAATCTGATAAGTTGGGCAGGTGGCAGTACAAAAGCCGCAATGCACGCATCGACGCAGGATCTCTTGCGCGATCAGACCCTTGGGTGTGCCGGCATAGCGTGGGGCAAGTGTGGTTTCCATAAAAATTCTTGATCAGAGGCCTGCGAACATTCTGCCGGGGTTGAAAATCCGATTGGGATCAAGCTCTTGCTTGAGCCGATGATGGATTTTCATCAGTGCGGGCGAGAGTTCAGAGAAGACACCTTCTTTTTGACGCGTTTCGGCACGGGCTGAGCGAAATAGCGTGGCATGTCCGCCATGCTGAGCAGCAATGGCGCGAAGGCGTTGTCCGGGCGCATTGGTCTTCACCCAACGCAGGGCCCCACCCCACTCGAGCCATTGGGGCTCGACAATCTCCGACAGGTGAGGTGTGATGGAGGGCACCGACAGACGCCAGAGATTGACATCCGCAACAGCCGCATCAAGCGCAAAAAAACCATCCTCGTGATCACGCAACCGTTGCCAATAGGCCTGCGCCTCTGGCTGTGGCATGACATCGCCGCCAAGCTTTTCTTTCGCCGCGCGAATCGCAGCCGCCGCGCCCGAGAGGCGGACTGCAAGCTGACCATCACGCCAACTGGTGGCAGCGATTGGCAGGGGCTGACCGCCCCAGGCATTGGCCCACTCAATCGACTGCTCGGCTGAGACAGAAAACACCAACGTGGCATCTGCGGGCGGCATGGGTAGCACTTTCAGTGACACATCGACCATGAGTCCCAACGTGCCCAAAGCGCCCGTATGCAGCCGAGAGATGTCATAGCCCGCCACGTTTTTCATGACCGTGCCACCAAATCTTGTGGGCTCAGCCTGCGCATCCAGCACCGTCATGCCCAACACGAAATCCTTTGCAGCCCCCGCCGACATACGGCGGGGACCCGAGAGGCCACTGGCCATCATGCCACCCACAGTACCCCGACCAGAGAAACGGGGCGGCTCAAAGGCCAGCATCTGTCTGGACTTGGCAAGCACGGCTTCCAGTTCTGTGATCGGTGTGCCGCAACGGGCGACCACCACGAGTTCCGCGGGGTCATAGTCCACCACGCCGGTATGCGGCAGTGTGGTGAGGATCTGGGCCGAATCATCAGCGGGCATGCCATAAAAATCTTTCGAACCCTGACCGCGGATACGCAAAGCGCGGCCAGATGCGCCCGCCTCGCGGATCATGTCGGCAGACTGCCGCAGCCAATCGGGATCGTGGGGGGTAGGGGGTGACATCAGAAACGAGGCAGGTCAGGAAACTTTAAGGCACCACGATGCACATGCATCTTGCCGTACTCCGCGCATCGGGAGAGTGTGGGGATAGCCTTGCCGGGATTGAGCAGGCCAGCAGGATCAAATCCACGCTTGACTGCAAAAAATGTGATGCGCTCTTGTGGGGAAAACTGAACACACATGCTGTTGATCTTCTCAAGGCCAACCCCATGCTCACCGGTCACGGTGCCACCGTACTCCACGCAGGTCTCCAGGATCTCTGCGCCAAAAAGCTCGGCACGATGAAATTCCCCGGGGTTTGCAGCATCAAAAAGAATTAGGGGATGAAGATTGCCATCACCAGCATGAAACACGTTGAGGCAAGCAAGTCCATACTTGCCTTCCATCTCGGCAATACGATTGAGCATCTCACCCAGCTTGGCACGCGGAATCGTGCCATCCATGCAGTAGTAATCGGCAGCGACACGGCCCGCCGCAGAGAAAGCGGCCTTTCTCCCGGACCAAAATCGCAGTCGCTGCTCCTCGGTCTCAGAGACCCGTAGGTCTGTCGCGCCGCTCGCAAAGAGAGATTCCTTCATGCGGGCGATTTCTTCTTCGACCTCTTCGGGAGTGCCATCAGACTCGCACAACAGAATCGCCTTGGCCTGAAGGTCATAGCCGGCGTGCACGAACTCCTCGACGGCCTGAGTCATGCGCTGGTCCATCATTTCAAGGCCGGCAGGAATGATGCCAGCCGCAATCAGATTGGCCACCGCATGGCCGGATTTCTCGACATCATCGAACGACGCCATGATCACCCGGGCCAACTGCGGCTTTGGTATCAGCTTGACCGTGACTTCGGTCACGACGGTCAGCATGCCCTCGGAGCCGATCACCAACGATAACAAATCAAGGCCAGGCGCATCCAGGCCTGCCGAACCATACTCAACGATATCGCCCTCAATGGTGACACCACGGATCCGAAGAATATTGTTCACAGTAAGGCCATATTTCAGGCAATGCACACCACCAGAATTCTCAGCGACATTGCCGCCAATCGAACAGGCGATCTGCGATGAGGGATCGGGAGCGTAGTAAAGATTAAACGGCGCTGCGGCCTCGGAGATCGCCGCATTTCTCACGCCGGGCTGCACCCGCGCGGTCCTTGATGCAGGGTCGACCGCAATAATTGATTTCAGTCGGGCGAGCGACAGCACAATGCCACCCCGGTGTGGTGTTGCACCGCCGGATAAGCCCGTGCCGGACCCCCGGGCCACCACGGGGACATCGAGTCGATGGGCAGTTCTCAAGACCTCAACCACCTGGGATTCCTCAGTGGGAAGCACCACCACAGCAGGCATCTGACGATAGCCGGAGAGCCCATCGCACTCATAGGGGCGTAAGGCCTCATCGGTCGTGAGCAATGCGGCCTGGGGCAAGACCCGGGCCAATCCCGCAATGAGTTCAACACGCTTGGCTTCATCCATAGGCCTGGTGAAGTCAGCAAAGCGCAGCTCACCGAGTTGAAGTTCACGAGGAGCATTCATACTTTTTATCTCTGTTGTCGATGCCGTCTTGCGCGTGTTCGTTAGAATGTCTGCATTCTAGATCAAGCCCATTCCCGATAACCCCGTATGGCCAACCGACTCTCCGCAATCACCACCCGTACGGGCGACGATGGCACCACCGGGCTGGGCGACGGCAGCCGCATCTCGAAAGACCATGCCCGAATCAATGCAATCGGGGATGTCGACGAGCTCAACAGCAATATCGGGGTCCTACTCGCTGAGCCCCTGCCATCAGAAGTCCGCGAGGTACTGATCGAAGTGCAACACGATCTCTTCGATGTGGGTGGCGAACTCTCAATTCCCGGGTTCGAATTGCTGAAGACGGCCCGTATCCAGAGTCTGGACGAGACCCTTGAAACATGGAATGCGGAGCTGCCAAGGCTTGCTGAATTCATTCTGCCAGGAGGCTGCAGGGCCTCTGCCCTGGCCCATGTCTGCCGCACCGTGGCACGTCGCGCCGAGCGCAATGCGGTACATCTGCGAACGGCCTCGCCTGTGCGCAATGAGATCACCCAATACCTGAACCGTTTGTCAGACTTGCTCTTTGTTGCAGCAAGAAAATTGAACCGCAGCCCCGAATGCGAAGGCTCCGGTCAGGATGTGCTCTGGGATCGGGCCCGCAAATAAACGGTTAAGAACCCCGGGACCTGCGCCCGCCAGCCGCAGGCCCAGATGGCGTTAATTGCCCGAAGACTCAGCGAGCTTCACGCGTCTTGCACGAACGCCCTCAGCCAGATTCTGAAGAATCTTCAGGCTGCCCTCCCAGTCGATACAGCCATCGGTAATGCTCTGGCCATAGGTCAGGGCCTTACCCGGCACCAGGTCTTGACGGCCCCCCACCAGGTGACTCTCCACCATCACACCAAAAATCCGCTGGTCTCCAGCTGCCAACTGCTGGGCAATATTTTCAGAAACCGGCAGCTGGTTCTCGGGTTTCTTGCTGCTATTGGCGTGGCTCATGTCGATCATGAGCCGGCACGCCATGTTGGCCGCTGCCGACTCCTTGCAGGCAGCCTCGACACTTGTGGCATCAAAGTTGGGTGCCTTACCGCCGCGAAGAATCACATGACAATCCTCGTTGCCGCCAGTCGAGACGATCGCCGAATGGCCCGCCTTGGTCACCGATAAAAAGTGATGCGGGTGGGCCGCGGCCTTGATCGCATCCAGGGCGATGCGCAGGTTGCCATCGGTACCGTTTTTGAATCCCACCGGGCAGGAAAGGCCGGAGGCCAGCTCGCGATGAACCTGTGATTCCGTGGTTCTGGCGCCAATCGCACCCCAGGAGACCAGATCCGCAATGTATTGCGGCGAGATCATGTCCAGAAATTCAGTGCCTGCAGGCAGGCCCAATTCATTGATGTTCAGCAGCAGTTCGCGCGCTGTGCGCAAGCCCAGATTAATGTCGTAGCTGCCGTCGAGTTTTGGATCGTTGATCAGACCCTTCCAGCCGACGGTCGTGCGGGGCTTCTCAAAGTAGACCCGCATCACGATCTCGAGATCGGCGGCCCAAAGCGCACGCTGTTCGGATAAACGCTTGGCGTATTCCATCGCGGCCTTGGTGTCGTGAATCGAACAGGGGCCGATGATGACCAACAGCCGGTCATCCATCTCGTGGAGAATGCGGTGAATGGCAAGCCGCGACGCGCTGACCACGTCAGCGGCAGCGGTCGATGCGGGAAACTCGCGAATCAGGTGGACAGGAGGGGAGAGTTCCTTGATTTCCCGGATCCGAAGATCGTCGATCCGGGCGGGTGTTGCAGATTTTGTTGTCGTATCCATCCGCCTATTTTAGCTGGCGGTCCCTCCTACGGTCAGAGACTCGATCCGCAGGGTGGGCTGACCAACGCCAACCGGCACGCTCTGGCCCTCTTTGCCACAGGTGCCGACACCCGAATCCAATGCAAGGTCATTGCCGATCATGGTGACCCGGGTCAGGGCATCGGGGCCATTGCCAATGATCGTGGCGCCCTTGACGGGATACTGGATCTTGCCGTGCTCAACCCAGTAAGCCTCGGAGGCGGAAAACACAAACTTGCCGCTGGTGATATCAACCTGACCCCCACCAAAATTCACGGCATAGAGGCCGCGATCCAGGGAAGCGATGATCTCTTGTGGATCGTCCTTACCAGAGAGCATATAGGTGTTGGTCATACGCGGCATAGGCAGGTGGGCATAAGATTCCCTGCGGCCATTGCCCGTTGGCGCCACCTTCATCAGCCGCGCATTGAGTGAGTCCTGGATGTAACCACGCAAGATACCGTCTTCGATCAGCACATTGCACTGTGTGCCGTGGCCTTCATCATCGACATTGAGCGATCCCCGACGATCCTTCAGTGTGCCGTCATCGACCACCGTGACACCCTTGGCCGCTACCTGCTCGCCAATGCGTCCGGAGAATGCTGATGAGCCCTTACGATTGAAATCACCCTCCAGACCATGGCCGACGGCCTCGTGCAGCAGCACACCCGGCCAGCCAGGCCCCAGCACAACCGGCATGGTCCCTGCCGGCGCAGGTCGCGCATCGAGATTTACAATCGCCTGATGCACCGCCTCCTCAACATAATGTTCAATGAGTCGGTCGGTGAACATACTGAGATCAAGCCGACCGCCACCGCCACTTGAGCCCTGCTCGCGTCGGCCATTGTGTTCTGCAATCACCGTTACCGATAGACGAACCAGGGGACGGATATCTGCAGCCATCAGGCCATCGCTTCTGAGCACCATTACCACATCATATTCACCGGCCAGGGAGGCCATCACTTGAATCACACGGCTGTCGCGCTTGCGCGCCATGGCCTCCACGCGGCCCAAGAGATCCACCTTCTGCTGCGCAGTAAGCGCCGCAATCGGATCGAAATCACCATAGAGACATTTTGGCGGCACGGCCAGCGCAGGGGATAAGGCAAGCTTGGTCTTGGCCGATTGGCCGGCGCGGGCAATGGCACGCGTGGTGATCGCGGCCTCGTGCAGAGCCTGGGGACTCAGCACATCAGAATAAGCAAAGGCTGTCTTCTCCCCACTGACCGCACGCACACCCACACCCTGATCAATCGAGAAGCTGCCGCTCTTCACAATGCCCTCATCCAGGCTCCAGGCTTCCGAGCGGGTGTATTGAAAATAAAGATCGGCGAAGTCCACCTTGTGAGCGAAGATGTCAGACAAGGCGCGATGCAAATGATGTTCACTTAGGCCATAAGGCTCAAGAAGCAATTCCTGTGCAGTGGCAAGGGAGGCGATCGCAAGTTCAGCAGGTTTCATGGTTTGACAATCTAAATCACACGGTGACTGAGGGCTGGCAAGTTTAGGCGAATCTCGGCCAGACGGGCGCGCTCAACCTTGCCGATCACCAGGCCTTCGCCCTCTGGCAGACAGGCTAAGACCTCGCCCCATGGGTCGACCAGCATGCTGTGGCCCCAAGTCCTGCGGCCGTTTTCGTGCTGACCACCCTGGGCACTCGCAAGCAAGTAACACTGATTTTCAATGGCACGGGTCCGCAGAAGCAGTTCCCAGTGGGCCCGGCCTGTGGTGTAGGTAAAGGCCGCGGGCATCACGATCAAATCGAGCATGCCGAGCGCGCGATACAGTTCCGGGAAGCGCAGGTCATAGCAGACTGACAACGCGGTACGGCCGGCCACGGTGTCACAGGCGACCGGCTGGGTGCCCGGCTCAATGGTTACAGATTCATCGTAAGACTCAGCGCCTTTTTTGAATGCGAAGAGATGGATCTTGTCGTAGCGCGATCGCTCTCGGCCATCGGGGCCATAGACCAACACGGAATTGCGCACGCGATCGGGGCTGCCCGCCACCAAGGGCACCGTGCCACCGAGCAGCCAGATGCCGTGCATTGCCGCCGTCTCCGAGAGTGCCTGCTGAATCGGAGCATCGGCCCTCACGCCATGGAGTTCGCGAATCTTCACCTTATCGAACTCAGCGCCCATCACACAGAAGTATTCCGGCAATAACACCAACTCAGCCCCACGCGCTGCGGCCTGGGCAACCCAATGCCGCATGCGCTCAAGATTTTCTCGCACGCGGGGCGTGCTAACCATCTGCACAGAAGCCACCGTGACGGAATCGGAACGCTGAAGTGCTGTGTTCATGGATATGCTTATTTCGCCTTCATGCTGGGAGAGTCTCTGCGCATTTCCCGGCGCACCGACTCCACAACCGGATCATCCCAGCTGCCAGTGACATGGTATTCATAAGATAAAAGCTCGCGGACCGGATTGCGCAGAATGTATTGAGCCACAAAGGCGCCAAGGCCAATCGCGGGGTTAACCAGGGCCGCATAGCCCAAAGAAGCCAGGCCCGCATTCAGCTCCGGCAGCACCAGCACCCGCAGATCCTGGGTCTCGCGTTTGATGTCGGCCGAGCCCTCAAGCATGACGGAAGCCTGCACGCCAATGATGCGCAGGTTCTGTGTGCTCGCCTGGCCATTGAGAAACTGCAGGTCACCGCGAATCTGCTCATAAGTGAACCCATCAGAAAAGATATCGCGAAAATCCAGTTTGATCCTGCGTGGCAATGATTGCAGATTCAGCACACTGACTAATCGCGCCAAGCCAGGCTCCGCCTTTAAAAACTGGCCTTGCTGGAGATTCAGGCTGAGATTGCCATTGAGCGCAGCGCCTGAGAAATCCAAAGGCGACCCAGTCCAGTGCAACGTGCCTTCAATTTTTCCGCTGGTGTCCTTTACCACCCGGGGGTAGCCTGATCGGGCCAACAGGGCCCCGCCATTTTTAATCTGCAGCAGGGTGTTGAGCGAAGTCCGTGATCGCCTCGGTCCCCGGCCCTGAGACAACATCGCCCACTGGCCCTGGCCAGTGAGTTCGGCGTCGGGGTTGGTTAATGAGAAACGCAATATCTCCCAGCTTCGCGTGCTGACCACGGGCGATGCCTGCACCTCCAGCCTGCCCCAGGCCCGCTCACCCACGCGAAAATCGTCCACCACCAGATCGACGGTAGGCCACTCTTGGGCCAAGGCATCCGATGCGGATTCCCCAGCAGAGTCCTCGGCAGGCTCGTGCTTGTCCAGCCAGAGACGGACCAATCGGGCCTGCAGGAGCGCTGCGGGTTTGAGGCCCTTTGCGGCCTTGACCTGCTGGGCCGCCGGTGTCCATTTGAACTGACCGGCCAGCTGCGAGGAGTCCACATCAATGATGGTCTCCTTGCGTGAGGAAAGACTACGCTGAACCCTGGCATTCAGTCGTTGTTGATTGCTGCTGATCGCCCAGGTCTGGCTGCCCACTGCGGTGGTGCCAGGACGTGGCTCCTGGTGCTGGAAATCAATGCGTAAGCCCCAGTCCTCTTTTGCGCTTTTTTTAAATGGCCCAAAAAGCGCGCTGCTCAGACCCTCCAGCGAACTGCGCACCACCGCTTTGGTGAAGGATTCACGCATGTCAAGCAAAACGCTGTAACGTGTGCTGCCTGAAAGCGTGTTCTTGAATGAAAAACCCAGCGCCTCTTCTGCCCACTGCTCCAGGCCGGATGCCGTCGCCTGGCCATCAATCTGAAGGCTGAGCGCACCCGATGACTGCGATGCCTTGTCGATCGCCTTGGATGTCACACGAATTGGTCCACCGAGACCCTGACCCAGAAGGTCAAACTGGGTGATCCCAGACTCTGTAAACACCATTTCTCCGCTATTGATGGAGACTTCAGGCAGGGATGGCGCATATCGAAAAATACTCTGGCCTGTGGTGAGGCGGCCCGCCACCTGAGAGCGCTCTGAATTGTCGAGATCAAGCCGCAGACCGAGTAAGAGCGTGGCCTGGCCTTTGGCGCGCATCTCCGCAGTTGCATCCCGCAACATCGTTCTGGCTGGAGATCGATTGGCGACATCAATCAGTTTCTGAAAATCCCCCGACAGTGCACCGTCAATCACCAGCAGCGGCCTACTCGCCTGGAGGTCATCAATTCGCGCATCAATTTTTGTGAGACTAAGCTCATTGAGCTTTGCACTTTTCGCCTGGGTGCGAAACTGATTGCGATCAAACAGCACATTCGCTTGAATGTTATTAATGATCGGCCAGCCCGGCGCTGGACGGAGTGATGCCCCCTCGGTCTGAGCATTCACAGTGAATCGACCATCGGCCGCATCGCGAAACGGAAAGCGATCCAGTGGACCACGAAGCTCGAATGTCGCTGAAGTGGCCTTAGCCGACACCAGTCCATCCTTCAGCCAGGCCCGAGTATCCCTGGCCACGACCAGCGGAACATAATCGACGATCTTTTTGAACTCAGATCGAAGCACCTTGCCAGTCAAATCCGCAACACCAGGGCCGCCACCCTGCCAGCGATAGCCGCCGGAGACTTCCAGCGCAAGGTCAGGATTAGAGAGCGACAGCTTGCGCACGGTGAGATCCACCTCGGCCGCAGGAGACTGGCCCTGAGTGCTAAGGAGATGCTTTGCGCTCCAGGACATCTGGGCGTCGAGCCGATCAATCGGAAACGATGGGGACTCAAACACCCCAGGAAAACTCAGGCTTGAAGACTTGCTGGCCAAGCTGATCTCCCCGCCTTCCTGGGTGGCCCTAAGTCGGCCGGAGAGGTTGGTAAAACCTGGACGTTTGGCCCCCGGCGCGAGCGATAAATTCTCAAACCCGAATTCAATCGAAAAACCTTTTGCTTGATCACCCTCCTCCTGCCAGGAGAGCCTCATGTCGCTCAGCGCACCATCGGGCTGAAGGGCAGCAAGCTGATCCCGCCAGTCATCGGGCAGGGGCAGATGTTCCATCAGCCACATTGCGGCGGCGAGATCGATCGTCTTTGCGGAGACCTTGGCATTCACATTACCCAGATCACGATCACGCGTCACACTTAAGAGCGCAGCCGGAATTTTTGCCGTCGCCTTGAGTTGTGCAGATTCAAGACTGATGTTTTGGAGACTGACCTCCTGCCGCCGCTCCGAGAGCGTGGTCTGTACGCGGCCTGTCAGCCGTTGCAGCGTCATGGGCTTGCGGGGCTTACCCCATTGCAACGAAGCATCTGAGAGGTCAAGGTCTACGGTCAGGTCCTCAAGCACACCGGCATCCAGCTGCACCCACGCCCGCATGGCACCCTGGCCAGCATTAACTTTTAATGGCGCCGCATCTGGCAGATGTACAAACTGGAACAGCTCCGAGAGATTGACCCGATCAAATTGGACGAAGGCCTCGCCCACCCAGCCACGTACATCGGCAGGTTCACCCAGAAATCCATGACGAAAATCCCCCTGCAGCACAAAACCCTCACCCAAACTTGACGGGGGTGTGGCCCGCAGTGCCCAGGCATGCTGTACACCCAGATTGCTCATTGCAAACGTGATGTCCCGCAGGCGGGCCGACCGATTACGGACCGCATCCCGCCAGACCAACTCTCCGTCATCAATCCGAATACGACCCTGCCGCAGCAGCCAAGTCAGTGCCACCGCATCTGCCTGGCCGCCAGTGATCGAGAAGCCTGCGATCACCAATTCGCCGCGGGCATTGCGTTCAGCGTAAAGCTGAGGATCCTGCAGCCGAATCTCAGAAAAAATCGGCTGCCAACGCCAGATCGATGCAAGCGATTTAGGGCCCAGCACGGCCTGTATCTGTCGGATTGACAGCACCCGGTCACCTCCCACCGCCGCGACCTGCACTTCTTCGATCTGAAGCCGGGGCCGATACCAGGTCTCCCAATCCGCAACCATCTCGCCCACCGTCATGGTCAGGCCCTGTTCGGCAAGCCGTGCCTGCACCTGAACGAGCCAGTCCGTCTGCCGCTGAGCCATCGAGGGCCAGAGCCAGACATGCAGCGTAATCAACGCGGCGGCGGCAATCACGGCCGCAGCAGCGCACACAATGATCGCCGTCCGACCAATCAGCCCAAGAAAGTGATGAAGACGGCTAGGCGCTTGCGTTAGCATGGATAGGATTCTTGCACAGGACTCCTTGGCGGCTCACCTCGCCGCGCGGGGTCAACCAATGATTCACAGCACAACACCCAAGATGATCTCCGACCCCATGCCGGCCCAGACTTCGGGCTATGAGGCCGCCTGGCATCACTCCGCATTCGCACGCCGCACGCTGCCCGGCGTCGTTGATCGCGGGCAGCTGCTGGATGTCCGGCATTCCATCACAGCCCCTGTCTTGTCGGCCCATCTGCGGGCCGGATGGGCTCAGGCTATGCAGGCCCAGTCACCCGAATCTGTTGGGCCGGCCCTTCGACAATTCCGCAACAGCGCACTACTGGCGATCATGGCCCGTGATCTATCGGGATCGGCGGCGCTAGATGAGACCCTGGAATCTATTACTGCCCTGGCCGACATCACCATTGATGCCGCCTATCAGGCCGCGATGACAGCAGCCATCGCACAGCACGGCACCCCCCGAGACGGCAGCGGCAATCCCCAGGACATGATGATTGTCGGCATGGGAAAACTCGGCGGGCGTGAATTGAATGCCTCCTCCGATGTCGACCTGATTTATGTTTACTCAGAGGATGGGGAAACCGATGCCAGCAGCCCCGGCGCCAGGTCGATTGATAACGCGACATTTTTTGTAAAAGTGGGTCGGCGAATCGCAGCGCTGCTCGGTGAACTGACCGCCGATGGGATCGTCTTTCGCGTTGATTTGAGGCTTCGTCCAAATGGAGATGCTGGGCCACTGGCAGTCAGCATCGGCATGCTTGAGCAGTATTTCGTTGTCCAAGGCCGTGAATGGGAACGATACGCCTGGGTCAAAGGCCGTGTGGTGAATCAGCATTGCGTGCAGGAATCAGATTCCTTTCGGCAGACGATCTCTGCATTAAATGATGTCGTGCGTCCCTTCGTCTACCGCCGCTACCTGGACTTCAACGTGTTGGCCTCGCTGCGGGATCTGCATGGCCAGATCCGCGAGGAGGCACAGCGTCGACAACTCAACAGGGAATCGCATATGGCAGGCGAGCACGCCCCCATCGATGTGAAGCTCGGCCCTGGCGGCATTCGGGAAATTGAATTTATCGCACAACTTTTCCAACTCATCCGCGGCGGCAGAGAGGAACCTCTTCGAGCCCGTGGCACACGAGAGATTCTTCGCTATCTTGTGCAATCCGGAAGGCTCGCAGAATCAGAGGTCAATATGCTGCTTGCAGCCTATCGGTTCTGGCGCAATCTAGAGCACCGGCTCCAATATTTGGAGGATGCGCAGACCCATGTCATGCCCGGCAAACGCGAGGTCATTGCGCATCTCGCTCCCTCAATGGGCTTTGACAGTCCAGAATCTTTTCTGGCCGCTGTTGATGAGACCCAGGCCAACGTACAACAATCCTTTGAACGTCTATTTTCTGGAGATGGTGCAGACGCTCCGAGCCCGACCAACGAAAGGCCGGCCGAATCTAGGCTGGAGCGGCTGCTTGCGCGTGCCCAGACCATCGCTGCCGAAACAGCCAATCCAGAGCAGACCCTGGGAAGGCTTCATCAACTGCTTGATGCCATCGGCAGACGGGCCGCCTATCTGGCGCTTTTTGACGAATATCCATCTGCCTTTTCACGCGTCGCCCATCTGGTCAGTGCATCGGCCTGGGCTGCAGAATACCTGCGGCTGCATCCGATAGTGCTGGATGAGCTGCTTGATACGCGATCGATTGACAGCATCCCTGATCCTCAGGCTTTTCTCCAAGAGCTGCGGGCCCGTGTAAATGAGGCTGTCCACAACGGCGTGCCAGATATCGAGCGACAGATGGATGCCTTGCGTGAGGTCCACCATGCTGCGCTATTTCGTCTGTTGGTCCAGGATCTGGATGGCCGCTGGAAAGTCGAGACGCTCTCCGACCATCTCTCGGCCATGGCCGATGGGGTGCTACAGGTCACCCTGGAAGCGGTCTGGCCCACGATGACCAAACGCCACCGCGAACAGCCCCGATTCGCAGTCATCGCTTATGGCCGACTTGGCGGAAAGGAACTCGGTTACGCATCCGATTTAGATTTGATTTTTCTCTATGAAGACCCCCACGAGTCGGCCAGCGAGATCTATGCCCGATATGCACAGCGCGTGAATGTCTGGCTCTCAACAGCGACTGCAGCGGGCACACTATTTGATATTGATCTGCGGCTGCGCCCCAATGGCAATGCGGGCCTGCTGGTCACCGCGCTCGATGGATTCATCGAGTATCAGAGCCAACATGCCTGGGTCTGGGAGCATCAAGCGCTGACCCGGGCACGCTTCTGCGCGGGGGATCCTGAAATCGGCAGAGCATTTGAGGCGGAGCGCGGACGACTACTGCGGCTCGAGCGGCCGGTTGGCCCCTTGCTCGAGGAAGTCCTGGCCATGCGCCAGAAAATGCACGCAGGTCACCCCAATTCAAGCGGCCAATTCGACATCAAACACGATCAAGGCGGAATGGTCGACATTGAATTCATCGTGCAGACGCTGGTACTGCGCTTCAGTCATGCGCACCCGCAACTCACTGGCAACCTGGGCAATATCGCACTGCTGCGCATCGCAGGCGAACTCGGTTTAATTGATACAAGACTGGCCGAGCAAGTGGGCAACGCCTACCGCGATTACCGTCGCCGCCAGCATGCCGAACGCCTCTCAGGTGCTGCCTCCGCACGGGTGGATCAGCAGGAATTCCAGGCGCAGCGCAATGCGGTAGCGCTGCTGTGGCAGGCTGTATTCCAAGATGCTCCGGCTGTGATTCGTTCACTGCAAGACATCCATGAATCGGGCCCGGTGGCTTAAAACCCCATCAGCAGCTTGCCCAGGGCATAGACCAGGATACCCGCGGCAAGGCAGATCGACATCTGACGCGAGGCCCACCAGCCCAAAAGGCACGCTAATGCAGACAGTGTCCGCGGATGCAAGAGATCAGTGATACCGCCCTCCGGCAGAAACAACACGCTGGGCACGATCACAGCACTGATGGCCGCCATGGGCGCAAAGCGCAATGCCCGCTGCACCCGGTTAGGCAGATGAATCGGGCCAGGCCAAACAATCAATCCTGATCGCGTGAGCAGGGTCATGGCCATCATGCCCACCAGGCCAAGCCAGATCATCCAGTCACTCACGGGCCGCACCTTTCTCGGGCGCATCCATCAACATGGCGGCAGCCACGCCCGCCAGCATGGACACAAGAATGCCAAGCTTGAGTGGCAGCCCCACACACAAGGCTGCAACAACGCCCGCGACCAACACACAGACCAGACCGGCACGATCCCCCATGAGCGGCAGCAACAACGCAATCAGTGCCAAGGTGCCGACATATTCCAGGCCCCAGGAGGCCGGGATCCAGTGCGCCAATAAAATCCCTGCAATTGAACTGATGTTCCACACACACCAGATCGTCAAGGCGGCGCCCTCGAAATAGGCAATGGCCCGCTGCTCGACATGTTGCCCATCGTCGCTCAGAAGCGATGGTTCATGAAGCCGCGTGGGATCAAACCGCCGCATGAAGTCGGCCGAGAGGACATCGACATTACCGAACCCGTAAAGCAGGCGACGGGGCCAAGAGAAATTTCTAAAAAACGGTCTGACTGCAACGCCATAGAGGACAAAACGCAGATTCACGATCAGGGCGCTGGCCCAGATGATCGGCAGCGGCGCAGCAGCAGCAAAAAGCGGTAGGCTGGTGAGCTGCGCGCTACCCGCATAAACCATCAGGGTCATGCCCAATGCCTGCCAGGTGGACAGACCCGACTGCACCATCGCCACGCCGGTCACCACGCCCCAGGCCACCATCGCCACCGCGGCCGGCATCATGTCCCGAACGCCAAGCCACACGGAAGGATCGGACAACCAAGCTGAAATACGGCCCCAGGAACGCATGGCATAGATTGTAGAGGGGTGGGTCCGCTAAAATGGCCGCTTTACCAATTACTGACAGGGGCAAGACATGTCGATGGCAGACCGCGATGGCTGGATCTGGATGGATGGGCAGTTCGTGCCCTGGCGTGATGCCAAGATCCACGTGCTGACGCACTCATTGCACTATGGCATGGCCGTGTTCGAGGGAGTCCGCGCCTACAAGACCGGCTCGGGATCCGCCATTTTCCGCTTAAAAGAGCACACCCAGCGGCTGATGAATTCGGCCAAGATCTTCCAAATGAAGGTGCCTTTTGATGCAGCCACCCTGGAGCAAGTCCAACGCGAAGTAGTCAAGCGCAACAACTTGGACTCCTGTTATATCCGGCCCATCATCTGGGTTGGGTCTGAAAGACTGGGTATCGCTGCACGCGACAACAAGATTCATGTGTCTGTCTCCGCCTGGGCCTGGGGGGCCTATCTCGGCGAAGAGGGGCTCACCAAAGGCATCCGCGTAAAGACATCTTCCTTTTCACGCCATCACGTGAATGTCTCGCTGGTAAGGGCTAAAGCAAGCGGCTATTACATCAACTCCATTCTGGCCAACCAGGAAGTGGGCGCACATGGCTATGATGAAGCGCTACTGCTCGATACCGATGGCTATGTCTCCGAGGGCTCCGGCGAAAACGTGTTTATCGTGAAAAACGGCAAGCTCTACACACCAGATCTCGCCTCCTGTCTGGATGGCATCACCCGGGATGCGGTGATCACAATCGCCCGCGATCAAGGCATAGAAGTCATTGAGAAACGCATCACCCGCGATGAAATGTATTGCGCAGACGAAGCCTTCTTCACGGGTACCGCCGCAGAGATTACCCCCATCCGTGAGCTGGATGATCGCAGCATCGGATCGGGCACAAGGGGACCGATCACAGAAAAACTTCAATCCATCTTTTTCGATGTCGTGGCCGGCAAGTTGTCCCGCTATGCCCACTGGGTCCACCCCGTCTGAAGACCACCAGGAGATCGCCATGTCCGCTTCAACAGAAACATCCACATCCAGCACCGTGGTGTTACTCAAGGCCGGCGATCTGCCCGCGTTTTGCCCCAACCCTAAAATGCCGTTGTGGAATCATCACCCGCGAGTCTTTCTTGATGTGAATCACGATGGCAAGGCCCGCTGCCCCTATTGCGGCACCCAGTATCAGCTCGAGCCTGGCGCCGTTGTCCACGGCCATTAATCAACAAGAACCCGCAGCATTGGTCATCGCCCCACAGTGGGTCGGTGACGCAATCCTTTCCCTGCCGCTGATTGAGCAGTTGTATCAGGAATACAAAGCTGTTGATGTACTGGCGGTGCCGGCAGTTGCTGCGGTTTATCGATGCAGCCCAGCGGTTCGCGAAATTCACGAGGCCCCATTTGTCCATGGCCAGTTGCAGTGGCGATTAAGGCGCAGCGTGGCACATCAGCTGCGTGGCCGCTACGCCAGTGCCATCGTGCTGCCAAATTCGCTGAAGTCCGCACTCATTCCATGGTTTGCCAGCATCCCACTTCGCCGCGGCATGACGGGCGAATCCCGCTATCTCTTGATTAACGATCGACGCTCGCCACCGGATGGCCAAGGCCCACAGTCCAGGGATGCTTCATTGCCACATCGGCCCTCAATGCTGCACCACTATCTGCAGCTTGCCGATCACCCGATACCCCTTCATCAAATCGATGGGTTCCACCAGCAGCGGCCGCACATGCAACTGCCCGAGGGGCAGGAAATCAACACGCAAAAAGGGCGCCTGCTTGCACTATGCCCCGGGGCCGAATATGGGCCTGCAAAGCAATGGCCGGTTGAGCAATTCGCGGCCACTGCTCGGGCGTGGATCGATCGCAGTCCCGACCATCATGTAGTCATCTTGGGCAGCCCGAAGGAAAAACCACTGGGCGACAAGATCATCGGGATTGTCAGCGCGGGATTGCCCATTTCGGAACAAGATACAGGCGCTAACCGACCGAAAAATCTCTGCGGTAAGACCTCGCTGCTGGAGGCCTTTGGCTGGATTTCCAAAGCTGAACTCGTGGTGAGTAACGACTCCGGGCTGATGCATGCCGCAGCAGCACTGGATATTCCCGTGATCGGAATTTTCGGATCTACCGACCCCCACCACACACCCCCCCACTCTGACAAGGCAAAGGTCATTCACTTGAATCTGCCCTGCGGCCCCTGCTTTCAGCGGGTCTGCCCGCTTGGAACAACAGCGTGCCTGCGGCAGATTGACGCACAGCAAGTGATAAAGCTTTTTTCCTGAGGCGACACATGCTGAGCAAGCCCAGGGCTGTGATCTTTTCTTGTCGGCTTTAGTTTCTTCCGCCGCTCTGCTGCCGCTCAATTTGCTCCCGGCGCAGTGCAGCGCGCAGCGCAGTAAGGCGTGCATCGATCTTGGAGAGCATGACAAAGTCTGCATCGGCGGCAGTCCGGGCCAGTGTTAATTGCTCAATT
Source organism: Burkholderiaceae bacterium (assembly GCA_018882795.1). Classification (GTDB taxonomy): domain Bacteria; phylum Pseudomonadota; class Gammaproteobacteria; order Burkholderiales; family Burkholderiaceae_A; genus Lacustribacter. The sequence continues at coordinate 17,374 of VERJ01000006.1, forward strand.
GCCGCGGCAGTGGCGCCCACCAAAGCATATTGTTCCGCAACCGCTGCGTGCTGGGCAGTGCGGCGGCTTCGGGCACCCTCTGCCCGGGCCAGCAGGGCCCATGTCTGCGGATCCCAGGGCCACTGCTGAGTGAGTGCCCGGGCCATGGTGGCAGTCTCATCAGGATTGCTGTTGGTGGATAGCTTTGCGGTCACTACCGAACGCATCAGGGCACGCGAATTGCTATGACCGGCGGCAAGCTCGGCTGCCAGTCGGTCGAGCTCACGCTTTTGCTCTGGCGATGGAGCGGATGCCAGCTGAATCTGTAGCTGCAGATGATCCAGAAGCGCCGTGGCTGCAGCCTCCTGTGGATGGCCCTTGATCAGCCGCGCCGCCTGCCGATGGTGATCCAAAGCCCCAGCAAAATCTCGTTGCTGAAGACTGATCCAGGCCAGGCCAAACTGAATTGAGGACTGCGGCTGGACAGAGGAGAACTTGTTTTCTCTCATCTGCGTTAAGAAACGCTGGCGCGCGTTGCGCAGTCCGTCTACACGGGTATCCGCACTAGCCTGGAGTTTTGCGCGCAACCAATCAAATTCAAGCGTGTTACCCAAGATAGCTCCACGGCCCAAGCCAGGCTCGTTTTGCAGTCTCGACTGTACGTCCGCAATACGCTCGGTCGTGAGCGGATGGGTGCGCAAATAAGATGGCGCATTGTTGTCATAGAGTCGGCCGGCCTGACTGAGCCGCTCAAACATGGATGACATGCCCTTGGGATCAAAACCCGATTCCGCAAGAATCTGTAGTCCCACACGATCCGCCTCGCGCTCGGCATCCCGAGAAAACGCCAACTGCTCACGCAGGGCCACTGTCTGCCCCAGAGAAAGCATGCCCATGGCCGCATCCGGGCTGGCACGTGCGGCCAGGGCAGCAAGCACAGCCGCCGCGATCATCACCCCCGACCCCTGACGCTGCTGACCAAACATACGGGCGATGTGGCGCTGGGTCACGTGGCCGATCTCATGGGCAAGCACGGACATCACCTCCGACTCAGCTTCAGAGGCCGTGATCAGTCCCGTGTGGATCCCGATATAGCCACCCGGCATGGCAAACGCATTGATCGTTGGATCTTTCACCAGAAAAAATCGAAAGGGCCGATCTTCGCTGCTGTGGCCCAGTTGCTGGGATGCCAACAACAGCCTTCGGGCCTGCCGATCCAGGATATCCAGGGTCTCGGGATCGTCGTGCACAGCGCCGACCCGCAGAAGTTCCTGATAGATCTGATCACCCAGACGCTGTTCGGCCGCCGGACTGAGTTCATCCACCGAAGCCTCACCTAAGGCAGGCAGGTTGTCCACACCACGGCCACGCTGCTGGGCAAACGCAGACGGCAAGTCACTCCAGGCCAGGGAAGCCACGAGGATGATTACAAGGCCTGCGGCCAATAAACGGTGCAGCGCCGGGGGTCTGGGCCAAGACATACGCTCTATCATAGGGTCTATGACTCAGTTCACCCATTTTGATTCCGCAGGCCAGGCCCACATGGTGGATGTTGGCGAAAAAACCGATACACACCGTATTGCCGTGGCCAGCGGCCAGATTCTCATGCAGCCCGAGACCCTAAAGCTCATCCGACAGGGGGATGCAAAAAAAGGCGATGTGATTGGCGTTGCCCGCATCGCCGCCATCCAGGCGGCTAAAAAAACCGCGGATCTGATTCCTCTGTGCCACCCGCTGATGCTCTCCCGGGTGGCGGTAGATTTTGAACTGATCGATCTGGTGTCCGGCACAGTAAGCTCCGCCATCCGCTGCACCGCCACCGTAGAAGTCACCGGCAAGACTGGCGTGGAGATGGAAGCATTAACCGCTGTGCAGGTGGGTCTGCTCACCATCTACGATATGTGCAAGGCGGTTGATCGCGGTATGACCATGACCGATATCCAGCTGCTAGAAAAGCATGGCGGTAAGAGCGGCAGTTTTCGGCGCGAGTAAATCATGAACACGATGGCCCTGCAGGGCATCCGTGTCCTAGATTTAAGCCGCATCCTGGCTGGCCCCTCGGCCACGCAACTCTTGGGTGATCTTGGCGCAGATGTCGTGAAGGTGGAAAAACCCGGCGAGGGCGACGACACCCGCAGCTGGGGCCCACCCTTCGTGATGGGCAAGGATGGTCAGCCAACATCTGAAAGCGCCTATTACCTTTGCGCCAATCGCAATAAACGCTCGATTGAAATCGATATCGCCAGCGCCGAAGGCCAGGCCCTGATCCTGCAGTTATTGGAGAAGGCCGATGTGCTGATTGAAAACTATAAGGTGGGCGGGCTGGCTTCTTATGGGCTCTCCTATGCACAGCTCAAAGACCGATTCCCAAGGCTTGTCTACTGCTCCATCACAGGCTTTGGCCAGACGGGGCCCTACGCTCCACGCGCAGGCTATGACTTTCTGATCCAGGGTATGGGCGGCATCATGAGCCTCACCGGCGAACCCAATGGTGAGCCCATGAAAGTGGGCGTAGCGGTGGCCGATGTGATGGCAGGCATGTATGCCACAGTGGGCGTACTGGCAGCCCTTCGGCATCGTGATGAAACCGGCTGCGGCCAGCACATAGATATTTCCCTGCTGGATACCCAGATCGCCTGGCTGATCAATGCCGCAACCAACCATCTCACCTCAAAACAAGACCCGAAACGTTTCGGCAACGGCCATCCGAATATCGTGCCCTATCAGGTCTTTTCCACGGCGGGCGACCCCATCATCATTGCAGTGGGCAATGACAGCCAGTTTAAAAAGCTCTGCGATGTGATTGGTTTGGTGGGTTTGGCCGATCATCCCGACTATGCAACCAATGTGGCCCGCGTGCGCAACCGTGAAGCGATTGTGGAAAGAATCACTGAAGCCTTGCAGAAACAAGCGCGGAATCATTGGATTGCGGCCTTAGAAAAAGTCGGTGTGCCCTGCGGTCCGGTGAACACGCTTTCGCAGGTCTTTGAAGACCCCCATGTGCGTCACCGTGAGATGGTTGTTCGCATGCCGCACGATGCTGCGGCATCGGGCAACGTGGAGGTGCTTGCCAATCCGATTCGACTCTCCGAGACCCCTGTGCAATACAGGATCACGCCACCCATGCGCAATCAACATAAAGAAGAAGTTCTGCGTGACTGGCTGGGGCGCAAGCCCTAGGCCTGCAGAGCAGGACAATCATGCGCTGCGTGGCTGACGCTTCACGTATAAAGATTGTTTACTGATGGCCACCGACTCTGCCCTGCGACTTGGCATCGATCTCGGTGGCACCAAGATCGAGGCGGCCCTGCTTGATCCGACAGGCGATATCATCTGGCGTCATCGCATCCCCGCACCGCGCGATGCCTATCCGGCCACCATCAAAGCGGTCGAGCGCTTGGTGCATCAAGCAAGAGCCATGGAGCCTTCAGCAGTCAACTGCAGCATTGGAATCGGCATCCCTGGATCACTATCGCCCCGCGATGGCCGTGTGCGCAATGCCAACTCCACCTGGCTGAATGGTCAACCATTCAAACGTGATCTGGAAGCCGCACTAAGACAAACAGTCCAGATGGCCAACGATGCAAATTGTTTGGCTGTTTCTGAGGCGACTGACGGCGCTGCGTGCGATGCTCAGTCTGTGTTTGCCGTGATTCTGGGCACTGGTGTGGGTGGGGCCCATGTGATCCACAAGCAGCTTGTCACTGGCGCCAATGGCGTTGCCGGCGAGTGGGGCCACACGCCGCTACCATGGATGACGGCAGAGGAATTCAAACACGCACCCTGCTGGTGTGGCCGATCAGGATGCATCGAAACATTCCTAAGTGGCCCAGCCTTGGTGCAGGAGTTCAATACCTCCGGCCATGCCAAAGTGGAGTCAGTGCAAGAAATTTTGGGTATGGCAGATCCTGCGAATCGGCAGGCCTTAGCGTTGATGGAACGTTTCTATGACCGACTCGCCCGGGCGTTGGCCATGGTGATCAACATCATTGATCCGGAGGTGATCGTGATCGGCGGGGGACTGTCGAACATTGCCAGCATTTATTCCGAGATTCCAAAGCGCTGGGGCCGCTGGATTTTCTCCGATATGGCAGCCGTGACAAGACTGGTACCGGCGCTGCATGGGGATGCTTCCGGTGTCCGAGGGGCGGCGTGGCTGTGAGCAAAGCACTTAGCCTGGGCAGCTGGAGTGATCTTGGCAATGCGGCCGCCAAGATCCGATTTGCGGTGTTCGTTGACGAACAAAACGTGCCGCAAGAATTGGAGCTGGATGATCTGGATCCGCTCTGCGTTCACGCGCTGATTCAAATCGATGGACAGCCCGTGGCCACCGGCCGACTCTGCCCCGATGGCCGCATTGGCCGCATGGCAGTGATCAAAGCGTTTCGCGGGCAAGGCCTGGGCGACGAGATTCTGGGGGCATTGATCTCAGCGGCGGCTTCGCGGGGTCAATCAGAGACGCATCTGCATGCGCAGGTGCATGCGCTGGGTTTTTACGAGCGCCACGGCTACACCGCTGATGGTCCGGAGTTTGAAGAAGCGGGAATTGCCCATCGGACCATGCGACGCAGAATCAAAACGACCCGCTAAGCTCTGAAATCAACCCACGATCGTTAAGATCGAATCACTAAATGCTTAGTTGTCATTATCTTCTGATGACGCATCCAGCAGATCTGCAGCGGAGTCTGCCACCGGAAGGGCCTGAACATCTTTCAATTTTCGGGTGATGGCGCGTGTGCGTACCCCCACGGTCTGGAATTTGTTGGCAGCTTCCTGGAGTTTCTTCTCGGTCTCGGCAATCACACCGCCGAACTTCTCGAATTCGGTCTTCACGCCGCCAAGTAATGCCCAGACTTCTGAGGAGCGCTTTTCAATGGCCAGGGTGCGAAATCCCATCTGTAGGCTGTTCAGCATCGCCGCCGTGTTGGTGGGGCCTGTGACCACCACCCGATGTTCGCGCTGCAGGCTTTCGGCCAAGCCAGTGCGGCGGAGCACCTCGGCATAAAGCCCCTCGGTGGGCAGATACATCACTGCAAAATCAGTGGTGTGCGGCGGCTCAATATATTTTTCTTTGATCTTCTTGGCCTCACCACGAATGCACGCCTCCAGGGCCTTCGCCGCCTCTTCCACCATGGCGTTATCGGCCTGCTCATGCGCGTCCAGCAGGCGCTGATAGTCTTCCATGGGGAACTTGGCATCAATGGGCAGCCACACCGGCTGATCTCCATCACGGCCTGGCAGTCGAATTGCGACCTCCACACGCTCTGTCGCGCCGGGGCGGGTCACAATGTTTTTCTCATATTGGTCGGGCGTAAAGATCTGCTCAATTAACGCTTCTAATTGGAATTCGCCCCAGGTGCCACGGGTTTTGACATTGGTAAGCACACGTTTCAGATCGCCCACACCGGAGGCCAGGCTCTGCATCTCGCCCAGACCGCGATGTACCGCTTCAAGCTTATCGGTGACCATTTTGAACGACTGGCCCAGGCGCTCTTCCAAAGTGGCATGAAGTTTTTCATCCACGGTCTTGCGCATCTGCTCCAGTTTTTCAGCGCTATCCTTCTGAATATTGGCCAGTTGTTCATTGAGCACGTTGCGCACCCGCTCGGCGCTTTGCTCGGCTGTCTGGCCCATCTGGGTGAGCCGCTCGCCCATATTTTTTTGCACAGAATCCAGGGTGAGCTGAATCTGGGTGGAGAGTGACTCCAGCCGCTTTTCCTGCACACCGGAAAGCGCATTGGAGACTTCCTTTAGCGCATTGACCTCTTTGCCCAGCGACTCAACACGGCCGACCAGCTCCTGCAGGCGCGGGTCATCAGCCGCCGAGGCCGAGCGGCGAGAGGCAAACACCAGCACGCCAACCGCTACTACAGCGAGCAGGGTCAATAAGGGGAGAAATTCGGTCATGCCGCAGATTTCCTTTTAAAAACTATCGGGCAAGGATACGACAGTCGGGGCTCATCAGATGAGCGTCTCCCCTCAGGCAAAAAACAGCGTCGCCAGCCCCAGGAAGATAAAAAATCCCATTGAGTCAGTGCTGAAGGTCAGCAGCACCGAGGACCCCATCGCGGGATCACGGCCCATACGCTCCAGCGCAAAAGGCACCAGCAGTCCGATCAAAGCGCCGATCAAAAGATTCAGCAGCATGGCCAGCATCATGGTGAGCCCCAGGGTCACGCCTTGATCGGTGTCGCTATAGAGCCACCAGGCAAAGAGTCCCGCAATCGATCCCCAGACCAGGCCATTGAGCAGCGCAATGGAGAGTTCTTTGGCAAAGAGGCGCGGTGCATTCTTCGCATTCACCTGACCCAAGGCAATGGATCGAATAAAAAGTGTCATGGTCTGATTGCCGGAGTTGCCGGCGATGCCCGCCACGATCGGCATCAGGGCAGCAAGGGCCACCACACGCTCGATCGTGCCCTCAAAGGCCCCGATCACGCGCGATGCAAAAAACGCGGTGCAGAGATTTAACGCCAGCCAGAGCCAACGGTTTTTGGCCGACTCCCAGACGGAGGCAAAAAGATCTTCCTCTTCGCGCAGACCCGCCTGGGCCAGGGCGTCCTGCTCGCTCTCTTCACGAATGACATCCACCACCTCATCCACAGTGAGCCGGCCCAGTAGTCTGCCCTGCGGATCCACCACGGGGGCTGACACCAGGTCATATCGCTCAAAAGCCTGGGCGGCATCACTGACATCATCCAGCGGTTCAAGCCGCATCACATCCGTCGACATCAGATCGCGCACCAGCACCTCGGGCTCATGCACCAACAGCCGACCGATCGGCAGCGACCCCTGCAGCCGATCATCACGATCCACCACAAAGACCTGATCAGTATTACTCGGCAATTCATCAAAACGGCGCAGATAACGCAGCACCACTTCAAGGGTCACGTCATCGCGAATGGTGACCATCTCGAAATCCATGCGGGCACCCACGCTACCCTCTGGATAAGACATCGCGGCACGTAGCTGCTCGCGCTCCTCAATCGTCAGGCCTTCGCTGACTTCTTCCACCACCTCTTCTGGCAGATCGGGCGCCAACGCTGCGAGGTCATCCGTATCCAAGGTTTCCGCGGCGGCGACCAGCTCCTCGCGATCCATTGATGCAATCAGCGTCTCGCGGACCGCATCGGAGACTTCCACCAGAATCTCGCCATCGCGCTCGGCGCGGACCAGATCCCAAATGATCAGCCGCTCTTCGCGCGGTAGTGCCTCCAGGATGTAGGCAATATCGGCCGGATGCAGCTGATCAAGCTTGGCCTGTAAGACCGCGTGCTGCTGTTTGGATAGAAGCTGCTCGACAAGCCCCTGCCGATCGGCACCGACCGTGTGCTGCTCGCGGTGAACGAGATCGCTCTCAAGCTTTTGGCGCGCAAGGATCTCCTGCACTTCGATGAGTGCAAGCTGAGCAGCCTCGGGGTCGCGAATGGCGGTCGGGTTATCCGTGTTCTCGGTCATGGTGTTGGTTCAGTCGGCCGAGAACCCTGATTGATTCCAGTGAAATCGGCTACTGCGTTGCCGCTAACTGTAAACGCAATTGGGCCAAGACCGAAGCGGTCTCGGGCCGAACACCACGCCACAGGAAAAAGGCTTCGGCGGCCTGCTCCACCAGCATGCCCAGCCCATCGGCCACATGGGCCGCACCGGCCTGCCGGGCCTGCTGCATGAACGAAGTCGCAGATGGTCCATACATCATGTCAAAGACCAGTCGGGCACGCGCAAACCGCAAAGGATGAATGGGCAGGGCGGCCGAAGCGAGGCTGGCCGAGGTGGCGTTGATCAGAATGTCCTCCGCTTCGTCCCCCGGTGGATCGGCAAGTAACTCCAGTGGGGCGACCGAGAGCCACTGGGCAGAGGTGGCATCCACTTCTGCCCAACGTTGTGCCACCGCCTGGGCCTTATCCAAACTGCGATTCGCAATCAAGATGTGGCGCACGCCAGCCTCGCGCAGGGGCGCGATGACACCCTGTGCTGCCCCGCCAGCACCCAAGAGCAACACCCGCGCATCATCAAGAGACCCCGCGGCGCCCAGCAGGCGCTCAATATCTCTGACAAGCCCGATGCCATCAGTATTGTCGGCAAAGACTTCGCCACCATCAAAACGCAGGGTATTGATCGCGCAGGCGGCAAGCCCGCGAGAAGAAATCTCCCAATCACGGGACTGGGCCATGGCAAAGGCATGTTCTTTGAGCGGCACAGTGAGGTTCACGCCACCAAAGCCCTCGGCAATGAGACGATCAATGTCTGCTGCCAGCTGCTCTGCTGGAACGCGGATCGCCTGATAGTCGAGATCCTCGCCAGTCTGCTGGGCAAACATCGCGTGAATGGTGGGCGAGCGGCTATGGCCAATCGGATCACCAAGAACAGCATAGTGTCGGGCCAGCATCAGGGGCTCCTCTTCCATCATGGGTTCGGTTGATGTTACCGACACGAATCTTGCCTGAAGACTCAGATCCAGCGCGTCAACCGCCAGTACATCGAGCTCCACTTCCACACCCGGTGTGAGTTCGGGCGCATCGGCGCACCGGCAAATAATCGGTGCACGGCGCAGACGGAATGCACCCTCACGCAGCGCCACGGCACGCTCACGAATCGACACGCCTGCGGCCATGGCCGACCAAGACTCCTTATTGCCCAGGCCATGAATGATGGCCAGCCAGCGTTGGGCCCAATAACGCTCAATCGTTTCCTGAAAATCCCCGTACTGGTTATAGAGCGTATCGAACTGCGTGACGCTGGAGAAGAGCTCGGCTTCGTTGCCCTTAAACACCGCCTGCCGATGGCCCAGCACCGCCAGCATCTGCCACTGATTCAACAGGTCGCTATACCGGCGTAGGGGTGAAGTCGACCAGGCATAGTTGGCAACACCAAGTCCCTGATGGGGCCCGGGCTGGGTCTGCAGTCGCACTCGGCCCACAGTCTGGACGCGATAGACACCCGGTAGTCGGGCCAGGGCCAGCATATCGCCCCAGACCGTATTGGCAAGAATCATGAACTCCGACACCAGCACATCCACCGGCGAGCCACGTCTGCGCTCCACGATGCGCGGCATGCCATCGCCTTGCATCAGGGCATCGGGATTGGCGGCATTCCAATCGACATAGAAATTAAAATCAGTTCGACCCGAGGGCTCGGGTCGGCCGCGCACGGCCTCCCGCCCTGCCCGCAGTTTGTGCGCAATCGCGAGCATGGGTTTGATGCCAGGCCAGGGAAGCTGATCAGCATTGATGCTCTCCAGCGGCTGATCAAGCGCTTTTTCCCATTCCCCAAGACGAAGGTTTGCAGCAATAGGAACACGCTCAAGCCGGGACTGCGTGGCGATGCGCTCGCCCTGAGCATTGAAGTCCACATAAAGCGATAGCGCAGGCCGGGATCCACCTTCATCTAAGGAATACGCTGCGATCACAGGCTCGGGCAGCATCGTGATCTTGTCGCCCGGAAAATAAACAGTGGAGGCGCGCTCGCGGGCCAGTCGGCCCAGGGGGCTCTCCGGTGTAATCCCTGCTCCCGGCGCGGCGATATGAATGCCAACACGCCAACCACCATCCTCCAGCGCAACTAAAGAGAATGCATCATCAATTTCCGTGGTGGTGACATCATCAATCGAATAGGCGGGACTGGGCGCCTCGGGCAATTGAAGTCGGTTGGCCTGGGCCACCGCCACCGCAAGATCTTCTTCGGCAATCGCGAATCCTGTTCCAGCGGGGAAACACTGCTGCATGAAACGCGCTCGGTGCAACACATACACAGAAGAAATCGCCCCACGCGATAGCAGCAAACGAGCAGCTGTCATCTGCAACTCCTGGGCTGCCGACTCCAGCGCCTTGTATGTGATGGACTGTTTGTCTGGCCGAATCAGCAGCTGCACGGCGCTAGAAGCAATCTCGGGGGGCACGTCCCCCGCCACCAGGGCATCGTGCATGGCCTGCTGGGCGATCGCAGCAAGCCGTTTTCGCTCGGCGCCTGCGAGTGCGGCCTTCAGAGATTCCTCGGGCGCCGCCCGATAGCGGCCGCGGCCCTTGCGATAAAAATACATCGGGGCCTGATGCAGGGCCATTAAGAGGCCAGCAGATTCCTCGGCACGGGGCTGTGCAGAAAAAACCTCTTTGGCGAACTCCTGAAAATCAAATTCCTCTGGCGGCGCGCACTCCCAAAGAAACTGGGCATCCAAGCCTTCCGCAATGCGCTGCGCGGCAGGCAGCAATTCATCACGGCCCGGCCGCTGAAACATCAAGAGCACCGACTGACGTTTGATTTTTGAGCGCTTGCCCGAGGGCATCTCCACCTGGATGGTGGCATCGGCCTCTGAGAAAAGACTGCCGACCTTGAAGCCGCCGTCTTCTTCGAACAATACAAACATGCAGATGCGCCTTGATTCCGTGATTCAGGCCAGGGCGGCGATGAGTTGATCGTGAATGCCGCCAAATCCACCGTTGCTCATGACCAGGATCCGATCGCCGCTGCGGGCCCGCCCGATTACCGCATCGATCAGACTTTTCAGATCATGATGGACGCTGGCCTGCTCACCCAGTGGCGCGAGCGCGGCGCGAAGATCCCAGTCGATTCCGCCTGCATAAGCAAACACAAGATCAGCATCCTGCAGACTGGCTGCAAGCTTGGACGACATCACGCCCAGCTTCATGGTGTTGGAGCGGGGCTCCAGCACCGCCAACACGCGACCGGCACTGCCCTGCCGCGTTAACTGCTCTTTTAAACCTGCCACCGTGGTCGCAATGGCCGTGGGGTGGTGGGCAAAGTCATCCAGCACCTGAATTCCCCGCACTTCTCCGCGCAGCTGCATCCTGCGCTTCACACCTTCGAAACGCGCGATCGCATCACAGGCCTGCGCGGCAGGCACACCGTAGGCCACAGCAGCAACAATCGCTGCCAGGATGTTGCTGCGGTTATGGGCCCCGGTGAGCGGCGAGTGCACAGTGCCAACAATCCGGCCCTGATGGAGCACCTGGAATTCGTCTGCGATTGGATCCTGCGGCCCCTTGGCCTTCTGCGGCGGTGATGGTGCGATCGACCAGCCGTCCTGCTGATGAAAATAATCAATCGCCGACCAGGCGCCACGGGCGATCACACGTGATAGCGCCAGCTCTTGCGCATTAACAATCAAGCGGCCCCGCGAGGGAAGGGTTCTGATCCACTGGTGAAACTGAGTCTCGATGGCGGCGAGATCGGGAAAGATATCGGCGTGATCGAATTCCAGATTGTTCAGTATCGCGATCTCGGCGCGATAGTGAAGAAATTTCGAGCGTTTATCGAAAAATGCGGTGTCGTATTCGTCGGCCTCGATCACGAAGGGGGGTGGATTGCTACCCCGCCCTGCGGGCGGCTGACAATGAGAACTCAATCGCGCGGAAACACCAAAATTCTCCGGCACACCGCCAATCAGAAAAGATGGTGATAAGCCAGCATCTTCCAGAATCCAGGCAAGCAGGCTGCTGGTGGTGGTCTTGCCATGGGTACCCGAGACGGCTAGGACCCGATGCTCACCCAGCAGATGGTCAGCAAGCCATTGCGGGCCAGAGACCAGCGCATCGCCCCGATTCAACAAGGCTTCGATCAGCGGCATGCCGCGCGTGGCTACATTGCCCACGACCCAGACATCAGGCCTCAAATCGAGCTGCTCTTCACCAAACCCTTGGGTCAAGGTGATGCCCGCCTGTTCCAGCTGAGTGCTCATTGGGGGATAGACATTGGCATCACAGCCGGTCACCCGATGGCCGCGTGCACGGGCAAGTTGCGCCAAGCCGCCCATGAACGTGCCGCAGATGCCGATGATGTGAAGATGCATGGCTGCCATTGTAGCGATGGGCATAATGGGCCCCATGCAAGATCACAATCATTGGGAGCTTGAACTGCAGGAGGGCCGAGGCGGCCTGCGGGCCGAGATCGCCGCAGCAGCCGCCAGCCTGATTGCTGAAGACGGGCTCGATTACGCAAGCGCAAAGCGCAAGGCCTTTGAGCGCATCTCTGGTGGCAGAGGGAGTCGCATCGCCAAATCGCTGCTGCCCTCCAACGATGAGATCGAGGATGCACTGCGCGATTACCAGCAGATTTTTCAATCGGACACTCAGCCCGCCCGTCTAAAGGTGCTGCGCCAGAAGGCGCTCGACCTGATGAGGCTGCTGAAGGATTTCTCGCCCATGCTGGCGGGCGCCGTGGCCAATGGCACCGCTGGCCAACATAGCGACATTCATCTGCACTGCTTTGCCGACAGCGCGAAAGATCTCGGCATCTTTTTGCTCAATCAGCGACTCGATGCTCAGGCCGCAACCCTACCGGCTACAAGGCCCGGTGGCCCCGACATCGAGGCATTGGCCATTCAATGGCAGGGTGAATTGGCCACCATTGCCGTCTATCCTGAGGTTTATCGGCGTAACGCCCTTCGGCAAGACGCCCGGGGGAGGCCGCTGCGCCTGGACATCCGAGGCCTTGAACATCTACTGACTGATCTCAAAGAATCGGTTACACGCCCATGAAACCCACCACCCGATCCCGTTGGTCCCTACTGGTTGCGATTGGCCTGATCACCTTGATTGCGGGTATTGGCCTGGGCCTTTTGCGACTAAAACCCATCGCCATTGCGGAATCCGCCGAGTGGGTGTTCGAGCTGAACTATCCTGATGCGAAGGGGGAAACCGTGGCGCTCTCCTCTGCCCGTGGCCGGATCACGGTGGTGAATTTCTGGGCCACCTGGTGCCCGCCCTGCATCGAAGAGATGCCCGAACTCTCCCGGTTTCACGAAGAGTTTTCCTCAAAAAACATTAAAGTAATTGGATTGGCCGTTGATTCACCCTCTAACGTGCGTGAATTTCTCTCAAAAAGAAATTTCAGCTACCCCTTGCTGATCACCGGCGGGTCAGGCAGTGAGCTGGCCAAAAAGCTGAGAAACGCCGTGGACGCGCTACCCTATACCGTCATGATCGATGAAAAAGGCGGGATGATAAGGCAAAAAGTCGGCAAATTAACCGAAAAAGACCTCAAATCCTGGATTTCTGAAGTACGGTAGAATGGGCTCCATCTTGATTGATGGAGCGGCTGAATGTCGTTATCTCCGCTGATTTGGGTCCTACATGGCCCGAATTTGAACCGATTAGGTTCCCGGGAGCCTGAAATTTATGGCGCCACCACCTTGGACCAAATCAATGAATCCCTGCTGAATCGGGCCAAGGCGCTCGGTGTTCGGCTGGACTGCTTTCAGACCAACCATGAAGGCGCCATGATTGAGCGCATCCACCATGCCCCCGAGCAGCGGGTCGCCTTCATGCTCATCAACCCCGCAGCCTTTACCCACACCAGCGTGGCAATCCGGGATGCCATTGCGTCGGTCGCCATTCCTTTTGTAGAGATCCACATTTCCAATGTGCATCGTCGCGAACCCTTCCGCCACCACTCTTATTTTTCCGATCTTGCCGAGGCCGTGATCTGCGGCCTCGGACCTACCGGCTATCTTGCTGCCCTGGATTTTGCCGCTCAGAAAATTGGAATCCCCCGTGGCTAATGCCCCGAAGAACAATAAGGAACGCGCCTCTATGGACCTGAGAAAACTCAAAACCCTGATTGACCTGGTTGCCGAATCCGGCATCGCTGAATTGGAAATCACCGAAGGCGAGGACAAAGTCCGCATCGTCAAATCAAGTGCGACACCTCAGGCCTCGCATGTGAGCCATGTCTACGCCGCGGCACCTGCTGCCGCGGCGGCTGCAGCCATACCCGCGGCCAGCGACGCCGCCCCCGCCACTGCAGCTCCTGCCGCAGAGCCGGAAGGAAAAATCATCAAATCGCCGATGGTTGGCACGTTTTATCGGGCCTCGGCGCCAGGCGCAGACCCCTTTGTGTCAGTCGGTACCAGCGTCTCGGAAGGCCAGACCATGTGCGTCATTGAGGCCATGAAACTCATGAATGAGATTCCTGCCGACTGCGCGGGCGTGGTCAAGCAGATCCTGGTCGAAAACGGCGAGCCCGTTGAGTTTGGTCAGCCGCTTTTTGTGCTGGCCTGATCAAGGAATAACGCCCTATGGCTGCACTTTTTGAAAAAGTTCTAATCGCCAATCGCGGTGAAATCGCACTACGAATACAGCGGGCTTGTCGAGAACTTGGCATCAAGACGGTAGTCGTCCACTCCGAGGCCGACACCGATGCCAAGTATGTGAAGCTTGCCGATGAATCCGTCTGCATTGGACCACCGCCCTCGCGGCAGAGTTACCTGAATGTGCCGGCGATCATCGCGGCCGCCGAGGTCACCGATGCTGAAGCGATCCACCCCGGATATGGGTTCCTGTCGGAGAACGCTGACTTCGCCGAACGCGTGGAACGCAGCGGGTTCAAGTTTATTGGGCCCACGGCCGATGTGATTCGCATGATGGGCGACAAAGTTGCAGCCAAGCGGTCCATGATCGCTGCGGGGGTGCCCTGTGTGCCGGGATCCGAAGGAGCGCTGCCAGATGATCCCAAGGAGATTGTGAAAATCGCACGCAGCATCGGCTATCCGGTGATCATCAAGGCAGCGGGTGGTGGCGGTGGCCGCGGGATGCGGGTAGTACACACTGAAGCTGCACTGCTGAACGCGGTGCAAACAACCAAGGCCGAGGCAGCTGCAGCGTTTAACAATCCCGAGGTCTACATGGAGAAATTCCTCGAGAATCCGCGGCATATTGAGATTCAAATCCTGGCTGACCACTTTGGCAATGTGGTGCATCTGGGGGAGCGCGACTGCTCCATGCAGCGTCGGCACCAGAAGGTGCTCGAGGAAGCCCCTGCCCCCAAACTGCCACAGCGGCTACGCGACAAAATCGGGGACCGCTGTGCAGAGGCCTGCAAACGCATCGGCTATCGGGGTGCGGGCACGATTGAATTCTTATTTGAAGACAACGAGTTCTACTTCATCGAAATGAACACACGGGTCCAGGTGGAGCATCCCGTCACGGAGCTGATCACCGGTATTGACATTGTGCAAGAACAGATCCGCGTGGCCAGTGGCCAGCGGCTGCGCTTTAAACAAAAGGACATCCAGTTCAAGGGCCATGCGCTGGAGTGCCGCATCAATGCAGAGGACCCCTATAAATTCACGCCCTCACCCGGCAGAATCCAGACCTGGCATGCGCCCGGAGGGCCCGGGGTGCGGGTGGATTCTCACGCTTACAGCGGCTATGTGGTGCCACCAAACTATGACTCGATGATTGCCAAGCTGATCGTCTACGGCGACACCCGTGCACAGGCCATTGCACGCATGCAGATCGCGCTCTCTGAAACAGTCGTGGAAGGCATCCAGACCAATGTGCCCCTGCACCGGGAATTGATGCGCGACACGCACTTCATTGATGGCGGTACCTCAATCCATTATCTGGAGCACATGCTGGCAGCCCGTGAACGTGATCGCTAGCGTCTTGCGCGACAAGGTCTGCGGCTGATGCAGGAGATCGTTTTTGAGACCAACGCCGAGGACACCGATGACATCTCGGATAGTTTGATCGGTCTTGGCGCGCTCTCGGTCACCGTGGAGGACGCGCAAGCCGATTTGCCGACAGAGTCCCCCATCTTTGGCGAGCCTGGCATGCCAACTTCCGTTCAGGCTTGGCCAACCTCAAAATTCCTGGTGCTCTTGGACATTGACACCAGGGCCCAGGACTTCTGGCAGGAATTCTGTGCGTTTGATTCACGATTTGGCGAGTCACCCATTGAGATCCGTGAGCTCACTGACCGCGATTGGGTCGCCGAGACACAGCGCCAGTTCAAACCTTTTGTGATTGGATCCCGTCTATGGGTAGGGCCGCACTGGGTCGACCCGCCACAGACGTTTTCGAACCAAGGCATTGTGATTCGGCTGGACCCGGGTATGGCCTTTGGCACCGGAAGCCATGCCACAACCCAGCTCTGCCTGGAGCAGCTTATGGCGACACTCGATGCGCACCCCAACTGCCAACGGGTGTTGGATATGGGCTGTGGATCCGGCATCTTGGCAATTGCGGCGGCAAAGCTTGGTGCAAGCGATGTCCATGCAATCGATATCGACCCAATTGCGGTGGCCACCGCTCGAAACAATGCAATCACCAACCAGGTCAGCATCCATGCCGCATCGGCAGAGAGTCAGCCCGAGGGGGTGTTCGATCTCGTTTTAGCCAATATCCTCTCCCAGCCGCTGAAAGTATTGGCGCCGATGTTGGCACGGCTCACACGGCCCGGCGGCGGTCTGCTGCTCTCCGGCATACTCTCAAGGCAGGCCGATGAACTGTTGCAGGTCTATCAGCCACTGTGCCAACACCTCGGACGCATCACTGTATTGCAGGAGCGGGAGGGTTGGGTCTGCATCGGTACATCCTGTTCACCGTAATAAAGGACTTTTTCATGTCAGTTCAGATCAGTGGCTCAATCGCCTTTGACACCATTATGGTCTTTGAAGGCCGATTCAAGGACCATATCCTTCCTGAGCAGACCCACATGCTCAATGTCGCTTTTCTGGCGCCTCAGATGCGGCAGGAATATGGCGGCTGTGCGGCCAACATCGCCTACACCCTGCGCGGACTGGGTCAGGAGTGCGGACTGCTTGGGGCTATTGGGAAAGATGGTGGTGAGTATTTAGAGAGGCTCACCGCATTGAACATTGACACCTCCAGGGTGCTACTGGCCCAGGATTGTTACTGCGCCCAGGCCTTCATCACCACCGATTTGGATGACAATCAGATCACCGCCTTTCATCCAGGCGCCATGAATCGGGCTGGCGAAATCGGACTTGATGGCGCTACTGCGACATTGGGCATCGTCTCACCCAACGGCCGCGAGGCCATGATCCGCCATGCAAGTGAATTCGCCGCCAACGGTGTGCCCTTTGTGTTTGATCCTGGCCAAGCCATGCCGATCTTTGATGCAAAGGATCTGTCTAACTTTGTCAGCCAGGCGACATGGGTAGCCGTTAATGACTATGAGGGCCATATGCTGGCGGAGAAACTTGGCGTTGATATGAAAACACTGGCGAGAGAATTAAAGGGCGGGTTGGTTGTCACCCGCGGCGCCGAGGGCGTCGAGATCACGGATCGCAACGGCACTGTGCATATCCAGGGGCTGGATGTCTCTGCGCTGCTGGGTGCCGCGCCGACGGATCCAACCGGCTGCGGTGATGCATTTCGTGGCGGTCTGCTATTCGGACTGGCCCGTGGGGCCTCCTTGCTCGACAGCGCTAGGCTGGGCAATCTCATGGGCGCTATCAAAGTCACCCATCGCGGGGGTCAAAACCACGTGGTGCGGCCAACCGAGGTTGCCCGTCATCTGCAAACTCTCTACCCTGACACTGCTGATCGGCTCCGCAGCCATCTGCAGCTCTGATTCCAAACCCGGAGGCCAGACTGATGCGAACCAGACCCAATCTTTCCCGACTCGCCCTGCTGACAGGCTGCGCCATCGCGATCGCCGCTCTGAGTGGCTGCGCCACCCAGAGCAGTTCATCGGCGGTCTATAAATCCAGCGATACCCAGCGTGAGCAGACCGTACGTATGGCCACCGTCGAGGCTGTTCGAAAGGTCATGATTCAACGTGATAGCAAGGGCATCGGCGTCGTCGGTGGCGCAGTCGTGGGTGGTATTGCGGGCAGCACGGCTGGCAAGGGCAAGGGCGCTGATATCGGCACCGTGCTGGGCGCGATTGGCGGGATGGTGGCCGGTCAGGCCATTGAGAACCAAGCCAATCAGCGTGAGGGGCTGGAGATCACCGTGAAATACGACAACGGCGACACGCGAATCATCGTGCAGGAGGCCGATGTCGATGTGAGGCCCGGCGATCGCGTGCGGATTGTTAGCGGTGGTGGTGTGACCCGGGTCTCAAAATAGATGGCTCATCACGCCGGCCTCCAGCGTGGCGATCAGGGCGCCAAAGATCTGCAACAACAAAAAAGCGCCGATCGGCGATAGATCGAATCCTCCGCGCGGCCGTACGCTGCCGAAACCCCTCTGCTGTCCACCCAGCAGCCTGCGAAAGGGTGCAAGCATAGGGGCAGACAACAGGTCGAACACTGGCTTTAAGGGGTGCAACGGTGCAAGCCAGGACATCATCACGCCCACGATCAGCACCACCATTGCCAGCTGCAGGCTCCACTCAATGGCCCAAATCACGGCGAGCGCCACCAACCAGCCAAAGGGCCGCACAGGTTTGGACAGAGCCGCACCCTCGCCCAGTGGACTCCAAAACATCAGGAAGTAATAGACGGTTGCCATCAAGACCGACAGCAGTAAAACAGACAAGATGCTGGCCCAATCAACGCCGCCAAAACCCGGTACCAGTCGTCGCATCGGCAGCACAATCCAATCGGTCATCTGAAAGGTCAGCCGTGACAGTGGATTCTGGGCATGCAAGCGAACCGCCTGCAGATAGGCCCGCAACGCACAGGCCACCACAAAAAGGCTGCCCAGCGTCTTTAAGGTGATCCAGAGAATATTCATGAACGAATCATAAAAAAAGTCCCGCCGAAGCGGGACTTTTAGTGTCTTGAATCAGAAAAATCTGATGTCTTGACTTAGGGACGGCTGCCCGTGGGGAAAGGCCATGTGCTGGACAGGGTCGCAGCAGCAGCAGGTGCAGCAGCGGCCTTCTTCGTTGCACGCTTCTTGCCGCCTTTCTTCGTGGCACGCTTCTTACCACCGGCTTTCTTGGTGGCTTTCTTAGTCGCCTTTTTTGCAGCTTTCTTAGTCGCACGCTTCTTGCCACCAGTTTTCTTGGCAGCTTTTTTCGTGGCCTTCTTGGCCGCTTTTTTGGCCGGGCGCTTGGTCGCTTTTTTGGCGGCTTTCTTGGCGCCTTTTTTCGCTGCGCGCTTGGTGGCCTTCTTGGCCGGGCGCTTGGTCGCTTTTTTGGCGGCTTTCTTGGCCGGCTTCTTGGCGGCTACTTTCTTCTTAGCAGCTTTTTTGGCGGCAGGCTTGCGCTTGGCAGCCGGTTTCTTCTTTGCTTTCTTCTTTGCTTCTTCAGCCATGGAACACTCCTTCAAGCTTGAACAAAAGGGGATTCGCACCGGATGGTCCGAACCATTCATTCGCGCAAGGGTAATGACCCCCAACGCTAATGAATTCTGTGTGGCGCAGACCCGGGATCACCTTTTGCTCACTCCCAGGACAATGCACCGCCCGTTTGATACTCGATCACACGGGTCTCAAAAAAGTTACGCTCCTTTTTCAGGTCAACCATCTCGGCCATCCATGGAAAAGGATTCTCTTCATTGCCAAATAAGGGCTCAAGACCGATCTGCTGGCAACGACGGTTGGCGATATAGCGCAGATAAGACTTGAACATCGAGGCATTTAAGCCCAGCACACCGCGAGGCATGGTGTCCTCGGCGTAGCGGTATTCCAGATCCACGGCCTTGTGGAACAACACCTTGAGCTCTTCGCGGAACTCAGGCGTCCAGAGATGGGGGTTTTCCAGCTTGATGGTATTGATCAGATCGATACCAAAATTGCAATGCATGGACTCATCGCGCAGGATGTACTGGTACTGTTCAGCCGCACCCGTCATTTTGTTCTGGCGGCCCAGAGCCAAGATCTGGACAAAGCCCACATAGAAGAACAGGCCTTCCATCAGGCAAGCAAAGACAATCAAGGATTTAAGCAACTGCTGATCAGCCTCGGGGGTGCCAGTCTTGAAGTCTGGGTTGGTCAGGGTGTCGATAAACGGGATCAGGAATTCATCCTTATCCCGAATCGAGGCGACCTCGTGGTAGGCGTTGAAGATTTCGCCTTCATCCAGGCCGAGCGACTCCACGATGTACTGATAGGCATGCGTATGGATGGCTTCCTCGAAGGCCTGACGCAGCAGGTACTGGCGGCACTCGGGCGCCGTGATGTGCCGATACGTACCCAACACAATATTGTTGGCAGCTAATGAATCGGCGGTCACAAAAAACCCCAGGTTGCGCTTAATGAGCCGACGCTCGTCCTCGGTCAGACCATTGGGATCTTTCCAAGTCGCGATATCACGCGACATGTTGATCTCCTGGGGCATCCAATGATTGGCGCAGCCAGCAAGGTATTTTTCCCAGGCCCATTTGTACTTGAAGGGCACCAGCTGGTTAACATCGGTGCCAGCATTGATCACCCGCTTGTCTTCTACGCGCACACGGCGCAGGGCCTGGCCGGCCTGCGGGGCGTGGGCGGTAAGGCTCTGGGACATAAAAGGGGGGACAACGGAAGGCGTCGATCCGGAAGCAGCGGCGATCGACGGGGAGACTACGGATTGGACCGGCAACTCTGCCGGCGACACATTCAGTGCACCAGATCCCAGGTGGGGGGCTTGCGCAACGGTGTTGGAGTGTTCTTCCCAGTTCAGCATTTCGACTCTCACTTTGCTCTCTAACCCTCGATTTGAGGGAATTGACGATCAGAATTTAAATTGACTGTATCGACCAATGACCGCAACGTGAGACTCGGTTGTTGTACACAGCGCGAATAATGCAAGAACATTTTTCACGTTGCAATCATTTTTTCAAAAAAATTTCAATTTCAAGAATGCGACATCAGCGATGTCGCATTCTTGCCACGACTACACCATCGACGTTTTACTGACAGGCCTCACACTCCGGATTGTCGATAGAGCAGAACTTCACGTCGCTTCCCGCCACTGCGTCCTCTGATGCGGTCATGGGTGCAGCGGCGGATGCCGCGCCCGATGTGATGCCTCCAGTGACCGGCACCGCATTGAGCTGTCCGGTGCTGATGGTGGACTTCTCGGCAGAAGTGGCGCCCATCGTGCGCAGGTAGTAGGTGGTCTTCAGCCCCCGCAGCCAGGCCAGCTTGTAAGTCTCATCAAGCTTTTTGCCAGAGGCGCCCGCCATGTAGATGTTGAGCGACTGAGCCTGATCAATCCATTTCTGGCGGCGGGCGGCACACTCCACCATCCAGCGGGTGTCCACCTCGAAGGCTGTGGCATAGAGACTGCGCAGCTCTGACGGAACCCGATCAATCTTGGCCAGGCTGCCATCAAAGTACTTCAGATCGGCCACCATGACTTCATCCCAGAGGCCCAATTTCTTCAGGTCCTGGACCAGGTACTCGTTGACCACCGTAAACTCACCCGAGAGGTTGGACTTCACATAGAGATTCTGGAAGGTGGGCTCAATGGAGGCGGAGATTCCAACAATATTGGAGATGGTCGCGGTCGGTGCGATTGCCACGCAGTTGGAATTGCGCATCCCATGGGCCTTAATGCGGCCGCGCAGGGCCTCCCAATCCAGAGTGGACGACATGTCGATCTCGACATAACCGCCACGCTCCTCCTGCAGAAGTTTCAAGGTGTCCAGAGGAAGGATGCCGCGATCCCAGAGTGAACCGCGGAAGGATGAATAAGCCCCCCGCTCTTCGGCCAACTCGGTAGAGGCCCAATAGGCGTTGTAGCAGACCGCCTCCATGGAACGATCGGCGAACTCCACTGCCTCCTGGCTGGCATAGGACACACGCATGGCGTGCAGGGCCTCTTGGAAACCCATGATGCCCAAACCCACCGGGCGATGACGGATATTGGAATTGCGGGCCTTGGCCACAGCGTAGTAGTTGATGTCGATCACGTTATCAAGCATGCGCATGGCGGTGCGAACCGTCTTGCGCAGCTTGTCGTGATCGAGCTCCAGGCCACCACGGGCCCCAGGCTTGAGGTGATGGGTCAAGTTGACCGAGCCAAGATTGCAGACCGCAATCTCGGAATCGTTGGTGTTCAGTGTGATCTCGGTACACAGGTTGGATGAATGCACCACGCCCACATGCTGCTGCGGACTGCGGATATTGCAGGGGTCCTTGAAGGTGATCCAGGGGTGGCCCGTCTCAAAGAGCATGGTGAGCATCTTGCGCCAAAGCGAGAGGGCCGGAATCCGCTTGAAGTGCTTGATGTCGCCACGATCAGCCTTGGCCTCGTAGGCGGTATACGCCTCCTCGAAGGCGCGGCCATATTTGTCATGCAGATCCGGTACATCGGAGGGCGAAAACAGGGTCCAGTCGGCCCCTTCCATGACACGCTTCATGAAGAGGTCCGGGATCCAGTTGGCTGTGTTCATGTCGTGGGTGCGGCGGCGATCATCACCTGTGTTCTTGCGCAGCTCCAGGAATTCCTCGACATCCAAGTGCCAAGATTCCAGATAAGTGCAGACCGCGCCCTTACGCTTACCGCCCTGATTGACCGCGACCGCGGTATCGTTGACCACTTTCAGGAAGGGCACCACGCCCTGGCTCTTGCCATTGGTGCCTTTGATATGACTGCCCAATGCGCGCACGGGCGTCCAGTCATTGCCCAGGCCACCAGCGTACTTCGCCAGCAGGGCGTTTTCCTTGATCGCCTCATAGATGCCATCCAGATCATCGGAGACCGTGGAGAGATAACAGGACGAGAGCTGCGAATGCGTAGTGCCAGAGTTAAACAGCGTGGGTGTGGAGCTCATGAAATCGAAGCTTGAGAGCAGCTGATAGAACTCGATTGCACGCGCCTCGCGATTAAGTTCATTGAGTGCCAGGCCCATGGCTACCCGCATAAAGAAGGCCTGCGGCATTTCGATACGCCGACCCTCGCCCGAGAAGGGGTCGTTACGGTCGATCAGGAAGTAGCGGTCATACAAGGTCTGCAGGCCGAGGTAGTCAAAATGGAGATCGCGGCTGGCGTCGATCGCCTGGGCAAGCTTCTGCAGATCGAAACGCGAGAGCTCCTCGTTTAGGAGGCCAATCTCGATGCCCTTCTTGATGAATCGTGGGAAATATTCCCGATAACGGCCCTCCATTTCGGCCTGCGAGACCTCGGACTGCAGGATCTCCTTGCGAATCGTATGCAGCAACAGACGGGCACTGACTTTTGCATAGGCAGGATCCTTTTCGATAAGGGCTCGGGCCGCCAGGATGGCGGACTTGAAGACTTCCTCCAGGGGTACACCGTCGTAGAGGTTTTTGACGGTGTCCTCCATGACGGCATCAGCACTGACCGCCTCGCCCAGACTGGCGCAAGCGGCTGCCACAATATCGCGCAGCCAGGATTCATTGAGAGGCTGTGCAACACCGTCTACAAGCATGCGCAACGTCGACTGGGTCTGCTCGGCACCCGATTGCTGCTTGGCCGCCCGCTCCTGCGCCCGCTCCTGAGAACGACGCTCACGATAAAGGACATAAGCACGGGCAACCTCATGTTCGCCTGAGCGCATCAGCGCCAGTTCCACCTGGTCCTGGATGTCTTCAATGTGCAGCGTGCCGCCGGCCGGCAACCTGCGCATGAGCGCCATGACCACCGACTGTGTCAGTGACTCAGTGATCTCTCGGACACGGGCCGAAGCAGCGCCCTGATTGCCCCCAACCGCCAAGAAGGCCTTGGTCATCGCCACCTGGATCTTGCCGGGCTCGAAGCCAACCACCGCACCGTTGCGTCGGATCACCTTGATATCTGCCACACCCGCCTGGGCCGACAGCCCCTGCGGCTGGCCACCGGTCTGAACAAAAACGCCCGGCACCTGTGCCGAGACATGCGACTGCGATTGAGACTCTGGGCCCCACTGCATCATGAAACTCTCCCTAAAAATTGGTTTGGTACGGTCGACAGCCTAGGTCACGGCACGTCGAATTCGAAGGCGATCACGCCCCCGGAAAACACTACATTTAGTATTTTTTTTGGCCGTAGGACCTAATTCTAGTAGTCGACGGACCTATGGGGCAAGGCCCAAATTCAGGAAAAACCCGTGTGTGCGATGCACGACGGGCCGCAAGGCAAGTCCTGCCTCATTTGTGAACGTCAGGCCCAGTATCGACGCAGCTCTCCGAAGAGAATCGGGCTGCAATGAGCGAAAAATCAGGGTGTCGGGCGGATCAAAAAACACCCTCGATCCGCAATGGATTTCAGCATCGACTGCCAAGGGAATGCCGGCCCCGGATCGGTCTTTCGTCCAGGAGCGATATCGCTGTGGCCGACAATCCATTGAAGAGTCGGCAGCATCTGATGAAGTGCGGTGGCAAGGTTGGCGGCAGCCCCCAGCTGCTCATCTGTGTAGGACTGCTGATCCGTACCCTCCAGCTCAATCCCGATGGAAAAGTCATTGCAGGCCGAGCGGCCCTGAAATTCCGAGATGCCAGCGTGCCAAGCCCGATCAAAGATGCCAACAAACTGGATCACCTCGCCTTGTCTTCGAATAAAGAAGTGTGAGGAGACCCGCAGGCCCTTAAGATCAGCAAATGATGGGTGGCTTGCACAATCCAGCCGACCCAAGAACAGATCTTCTACCGCATTCCCATAAAAAACACCCGCGGGCAGGCTGATGTTATGCACCACCAGTAAGTCAATCGGCGTCTCGGCGGGACGGGCATCACAATGAGGAGAGGGCGAGACCCGGCCACCCTGACTCAGCCAACCCGAGGCGCTAAAGCGAAAGGGGCCCATCAGCCCCGCGGGCCAAGATGCCGGTGCGTCATGCTGCAAAACGGTTGGCCTTCCTTCCAGACTGCATCGGTAGCAGGTAATCTGGCGCCACAATGGGCGCATTCGATCAGCCGGGTCTGCGATGTGCCGGAAGCCGACTCTGATGCATTGTGGTTGCCACGCTTGGAAAGTGCTCTGCGCAGCAGCCACAGGCCAATGCCCACCAGGGCAGCAATGATCACGACACGGCCCAGCATTCCTACCCCCTCGTCTTTCTAACAGCGCCCTTTCGCGGATCTGCAATCGCCTCAGGCACCCCGATTTAACAAGACCTCAAGCACAAAACGCGTGCCCACATAGGCCATCAACAGCGCCGCAAAGCCTGCAAGAGTCCAGCGCGCAGCCACCCTGCCGCGCCATCCCCACCACTTGTGTCCGATCAGCAGGGTGAGCGACATCGTCCAGGAAGCGATAGTGAAAACCGTCTTGT
Source organism: Burkholderiaceae bacterium (assembly GCA_018882795.1). Taxonomy (GTDB): domain Bacteria; phylum Pseudomonadota; class Gammaproteobacteria; order Burkholderiales; family Burkholderiaceae_A; genus Lacustribacter. The sequence continues at coordinate 42,203 of VERJ01000006.1, forward strand.
GATCAAAACGCAGCAGCCCCAGGCCGAGTTCCAGGCCGACGGCCATGCCTGAGAGCAGGGTCAGTGTAATGAGCAGAAAACCTGCAAACACCATGTGCACCAGCATCTGGTCCAATCCCAAAAGCGGCGGCAGCCCCTGCCACCAGCCGGTCTGATCAATGTTGATTCTGCGAGTCTGATGCAGGGCCTTCTCCATGGCCAGCATCAGCACGGCACTGGCAGCAGCGAGCGTGAAGGTGCTGTATGCCAGCATGGCCAACAGCATATGGATACGGAAAGTGGCGTCCAGGGTCGCCGTCAGCGCACGGCCAGGAAACAACAAGGGCAATGCTGCCGCGATCGCGGCCACCAGAAATACACCTTGGGTGATGGGGGGCAGACGCTGGAACCAGGACTCAATCCAGAGCAGGAGCACTGCCAGCCAAAGAGTCCAGGAAATCGATGTTGCGAACCCGAAATGCAAGCCCTCTTTTGCGAACCAATTGGGCATCAGCGACAGTCCATGCAGAGCAATCACCAGCAGCAGCGCCGCCTGCCCGATCTTGCGCGACATTAGGGGTTCGGAAGCGGCGCCAACGCTCCGGCGATGGGCCCATGCCAGACCGAAGTAGCCCATGGCAGCGGTCAGGGTGATGGCACCGTAGAATGTAGGATCCATAGAGAGTTCCAGTTTAGCGCAGCATGCTAGAAAACCTCACCGAACGGCTTGCCCGCGTCGTTAAATCCATCAGGGGCGAGGCCCGGCTGACCGAAGCCAACACGCAGGAGATGCTGCGCGAGGTTCGGCTCGCACTATTAGATGCGGATGTGGCGCTCCATGTGGTGAAGGACTTTATTGCCAAGGTCAAAGACAAGGCCATGGGCCAGGAGGTGCAGAGCAGTCTGACACCAGGCCAGGCGATGGTCGGCATCGTGCACAAGGAACTGGTGGGCCTGATGTCCGGATCACAGGCGCCGATACCGGGCCAGATGACATTAAACCTTGCCACCAGCCCACCTGCCGTCGTTCTGATGGCAGGCCTGCAGGGTGCAGGCAAAACCACCACAGTTGGCAAGCTGGCGAAGTGGCTACACGACACTCAGAAAAAACGTGTGCTTACCGTCTCATGCGATGTCTATCGTCCTGCTGCAATCGACCAGCTGCGACTTGTCAGTGAGCAGGCCGGTGTCGATTTTTTCCCCACACCAACCGATGCCAAGCCAGTGGCCATTGCCCGGCAGGCCATGGACCACGCCCGGCGTCACCTGCACGATGTCGTTTTGGTGGACACTGCGGGCCGCCTGGCGATCGATGAAGACATGATGCGCGAGATCGCCGAGCTGCACGCGGCGATCAATCCCATCGAGACACTCTTCACCGTAGATGCCATGCAGGGCCAGGACGCGGTACGCACCGCTGCGGCATTCAAGGACACCATTCCGCTCACGGGTGTGATGCTCACCAAGATCGATGGCGACTCGCGAGGCGGCGCAGTGCTCTCGGTGCGTGCAGTCACCGGCTGCCCGATCAAATTTGTGGGCACATCAGAAAAGATCGACGGATTGGAGGCTTTTGATCCAGAACGCATGGCCAACCGCATCCTCGGCATGGGCGACATTCTCGCCATCGTTGAGCAGGCGCAGAAAACCGTTGATCTCAAGTCGGCCGAAAAAATGGCCGAGAAATTCAAATCCGGTGGCCGCTTCGACCTAAATGATTTCAAGATGCAGATCGGCCAAATGCGCAATATGGGTGGGTTATCCTCGCTTGTCGACAAGCTCCCCGCCCAAATGCAGCAGGCCGCCAAATCCGCGGATCTCTCGGCCGCGGAAAAATCCATTCCCCGAATGGAAGGCATCATCAATTCCATGACCCCTCGCGAACGGGCCCACCCAGAATTGCTAAAGGCCAGCCGCAAGCGACGCGTCGCTGCCGGTGCTGGCGTTACCGTGCAGGAAGTCAACCGGATGCTGAATCAATTCGAGCAGATGCAGGACATGATGAAAAAGATGCAAAAGGGCGGCCTGGCAAAAATGATGCGGGCCGTGGGCGCCATGAAAGGCATGGGCGGATTGCCAGGGATAGGCGGGTTTGGAAAGCGATAAATCCGCTGGATTTAGCCTGTGTCAGCGATCTTTCCAACGCGGCTCGCGCTTGCCGAGAAAAGCATCAATCCCCTCTGAAGTATCTTCGAATCCCATGTTGCAAGTCATCGCCTGACCGCTCACTGAATAGGCGCTAGAAAGTCCCATTTCAATCTGCTGGTAAAAAGTTTTTTTGCCCATGGCAATCACTGGTGCACTTTTCGATTTAATCACGGCTGCAAGCCGCGCTACTTCGGCGTCTAGCTGAGCACGCGGCACCACACGATTCACCAAGCCCCAATCCATGGCCGTGCGGGCATCGACCAGCTCGCCGGTCAGCAGCATCTCCATGGCGCGCTTTCTGCCGATATTGCGGGCCACACCCACCGCGGGGGTTGAACAGAACAATCCAATATTCACTCCGGGCAGAGCAAACCGGCTGTCATCGGCTACCACCGCAAGATCACACATGGACGTAAGCTGACAGCCCGCCGCCGTTGCGATGCCATGGACCTTGGCAATGACAGGCTGCGGCATCTGGGTGATCTTGATCATCAGATCACTGCAGGTGTTGAAAAGCGTATTGAGCCAGTCTTCGTTTTCAGCCTGATCACGCATCTCTTTCAAATCGTGGCCGGCACAGAATCCGCGGCCATTACCGGTCAGCACCACAACGCGCACGCTGCTGTCCTTAGCAATCGCATCGAAGGTTTCCAGCAATGCCACGATCATGCCGACCGACAGAGGGTTGAACCGATCGCCCCGATTCATGGTGACGGTTGCCACACCGTCGTGGTCTTCGCGAAGGACAAAGGGTTGTTCGGGGGCGTTCATGATTTGTGTCTCCTATTTGCGAAACTCGGGGCCTGTTCTCGGTGCTTCCCTAAATTTTCCTGGACTCGGGGCCTGGCTTCGGGGTTCGTTATTGTTAGATGACTCGGGGCCTACCTTCGGGGTTCGCTCTCGTCGCGGTCGCAAAACAAAACCAAAATCGTTTTGCTCCGACGCTCCTCGAGTCGAATCCCCGAAGCTCTCCCCTCGAATCACTGGCTTACATCAACGCGCGCACGGCCGCAAGCACTTCGGCTCGTTCACACGTTGAAGCCACCATGCCCACGCGCTGAAGTAACTCAAGTTTGCCTTCCTTCAGCGACCGCTCGCCCACGGTGACCCGCACCGGCACACCAATCAATTCCCAGTCGGCAAACATAGCGCCAGGCCGCTCATCCCGATCATCCAGGGCCACATCAATGCCCGCCGCGATTAGCTCTTGATAGATCGCTTCGCTTTCCGCCTTAACCAGATCCGACTTGGCAGCGCCCACGGGGCAGATCACGACCTCAAACGGCGCAATTGATGCGGGCCAGATGATGCCTTTCGCATCATGGCCCTGCTCAATCGCGGCGCCCACTATTCGTGTCACGCCGATGCCATAACACCCCATCTCCATCAGCGCCGGTTTGCCCGTTTCATCCAGATAAGTGGCCTTCATGGCCTCGGAGTATTTGGTGCCGAGATAGAACACATGTCCCACCTCAATGCCGCGCTGAATCGCAAGCGCCCCCTTTCCATCTGGTGAAGGATCACCTTCCACGACATTGCGGATGTCGGCCACCAGATCGGGCTCGGGGAGATCCCTGCCCCAGTTCACGCCACGAATGTGGTGGTCCCACTGATTGGCCCCCGTGACAAAGTCACTCATGTTGGCTACGGTCCGGTCTGCAATCACGGACACGGGCCTGCGCATCTTCACCGGCCCAAGGTAACCCGGCTTACATCCAAAGTGGGCCTCGATTTCCTCAGTCGATGCGAAACGAAATCCTTGATCAAGCCCTGCGACCTTACCCGCCTTGACTTCATTCAGATCGTGATCGCCACGCAGCAGCAATAGCCAAACGCGGGTCTCAGTGATCTCGCCCTTTTGATTGCGGGCATCAGTTGCCAGAACGATGGACTTCACCGTGCGCTGAAGGGGCAGGCCCAGAAGGGCTGCCACATCGGCACAGGTGGACTTGCCCGGCGTGGGCACCACCGTTACGGGTTCTGTCGCCGGGCCGCGGGCGGGCAGCAGGCAGACGGCTTCGGCCAATTCAATATTGGCGGCGAAATCCGACTGGGGGCAATACACGATCGCGTCTTCGCCAGTATCTGCAATCACCTGAAATTCATGGGAGCGCGAGCCCCCGATCGCACCCGTATCGGCGGCGACTGCACGATAGGTGAGCCCAAGCCGATCAAAAATCCGGCAGTAGCATGCAAACATCACGTCATAGCTTTGCTCTGCTCCAGCAACATCCCGATCAAAAGAGTAGGCATCCTTCATGGTGAATTCGCGGCCTCGCATCACACCGAATCGGGGCCGACGTTCATCACGGAATTTGGTCTGAATGTGATAAAAATTCTTGGGCAGCTGCCGCCAGCTTTTCAGCTCCTGACGCGCAATATCCGTGATCACCTCCTCCGACGTCGGCTGAATCGCAAAGTCCCGGCCGTGGCGGTCTTTTACCCGCAACAATTCGGGGCCCATTTTTTCCCAGCGGCCGGTCTCCATCCAGAGCTCTGCTGGCTGCACCAGGGGCATCAGCAGCTCAATGGCACCTGCCCTATCCATCTCCTCGCGAATGATGCGCTCGACCTTCCGAATCACACGCAGGCCCAGGGGCATGTAGTTGTAGATGCCAGCGCCCAGACGACGGATCATCGCCGCCCGCAGCATCAGCTTATGGCTGATGACCTCAGCATCTGAAGGATCTTCTTTTAAGGTCTGGAAATGAAAACGGGAAATTCGCATAGCTGCCCTTCTATAATCTGTGCCATTCTATGATCAATTGTTTTTCACTGAACGCTCCAGCCCGCAACCATGCTTGACGAACACGGATACCGGCCCAATGTCGGCATCATCCTGATCAATCACAAGCGCCAGGTCTTCTGGGGCAAGCGGGTGCGCGAGCACTCCTGGCAGTTCCCCCAAGGCGGCATCAAGTCGGGCGAGGATCCGGAGCAGGCCATGTATCGGGAGCTGGAGGAAGAAACCGGCCTAAAACCCCATCACGTGGAGATCATCGGCCGCACCCGTGACTGGCTACACTACGACGTGCCGGAACGCTGGGTCCGCAGGGAATGGCGAGGCCACTACCGGGGCCAAAAACAGATCTGGTTTCTGCTGAAAATGCTGGGTCAGGATTCTGATGTCACCCTGAAAAGCGATCTTGAAAAGCCCGAATTCGACGCCTGGCGCTGGCACGATTTCTGGATCCCGCTGGACTCTGTGATTGAGTTCAAACGCGGCGTCTATAAATCAGCGCTGACCGAATTATCCCAATTCATCTTCTCGGAAGATGAATTGGTGCGCATCCATAAGGTTGCCACAGACAGCTTCACGCAAGCGGTTGAACACTCAATGGAAGCCGGGCTAAAAATCGCGTCTGCCATGATGGGTGCAACGAACGTTATCACCAGCCAGGAATCGACCAACGCCAATCAAAACCGCGTGGCGGAAACTATTTCGAACGGTCCAGCAAAATGAGATTGTCGCGGTGAATCAGCTCGGGCTCCTCGACAAAGCCCAAAATCGATTCGATCTCGTTTGAAGGGCGCCGCATAATTCTGCGTACATCGTTGGCACCGTAGTTCACCAGTCCCCGTCCGATCTCCTGACCCACTGGTGAAACGCAAGACACCAGATCGCCGCGCTCAAACTCTCCCTCTGTGCCGGTAACACCAATGGGCAGCAGACTTTTACCCTGCTCCAGCAACACCTTCACGGCCCCAGCATCCAGCATCAGTCGGCCCCGTGTCTGCAGTTGATCCGCAAGCCATTGCTTACGTGCCGCAATCGGCGCGAGCTCAGCCACTAAGCAGGTGCCAATCGACTCAGCCGCCGCCAGCCGCGACAAGACATCCGGCTCACGACCGCTGGCAATTACTGTGGCCGCACCACTGCGCGCGGCACGCTGGGCGGCCCTGACCTTGGTGGCCATGCCACCCTTCCCAATCCCACTGCCCGCACCACCTGCCATGGACTCGAAGCTGGGATCAGCGGCCTTGCCAAAAGAGATCAGCGTCGCGGCGGGATCTTTACGCGGATCAGCAGTAAAGAGCCCCGACTGATCAGTGAGGATCACCAGCACATCGGCCTCGATCAGATTGGTCACCATAGCGGCCAGGGTATCGTTATCGCCCAGCTTAATCTCATCGGTCACGACCGTGTCGTTTTCGTTGATGATCGGCACAACCCCATACTGCAGCAGGGTGGAGATGGTCGAACGGGCGTTCAGATAACGCCTGCGATCTGCGATGTCATCGTGGGTCAACAAAATCTGAGCAGTCTTGAGATGCCATTTGGCAAAACCTGATTCATAGGCTTGGGCAAGGCCCATCTGGCCCACGGCCGCGGCCGCCTGAAGTTCGTGAATTTCGTGTGGGCGAGAAAGCCAACCCAATCGCTTCATGCCTTCGGCGATCGCACCGCTGGAAACGAGCACCACTTCTCGCGCCTGGGCGCGCAGCGCCGCAATCTGGGCAGCCCACTTGGCAATTGCCTCGGGATCAATGCCCTTGCCATCATCGGTGACCAAGCTTGAACCCACCTTGACCACCCAGCGTTGCGCAGAGCGCAGCACACGACGCTCTTGGGCAGCACTAGTCGGCATGTTCATCTTCCTTCGCCGTAAAACGCACATCGGGCTCAACAGAGCCGATCTCCGCGATGCGCTGGGCATCAAGCCAACGCTGAATGTCCTGCATCAGATCCTCGCAGCCGGTGCGTGCAACACCCGAGACGCAGTAGCCAGGCGCCTTGGTGCGCAATGACTTCTGCAGGGCAGACAGAATTTCGGCCTGAAACTCTTGCTCGATCAAATCGGTCTTATTGAGCACGATCCATCGCGGTTTTTTCGCAAGCCGCGGGTCATAGCGTTTGAGTTCCGCAACCAGGCTTTTGATCTCAGAGGTCAGGCGCTTTACCAGGGCCTGGCGGTCTGCCGCTGTGACGACCGATGCGCCAGACGGAAAAATATCGACCACATGCAGCAGCAGCCGCGTGCGCTGCAGATGCCGTAGAAACTGATGGCCGAGTCCCGCACCCTCGGCAGCACCCTCGATCAGGCCGGGAATGTCGGCCATCACGAAGCTACGTGCCGGGCCAGTCCGCACCACACCAAGATTCGGGTGCAGTGTGGTGAAGGGATAGTCCGCAATCTTCGGCCGGGCATTGGAGCAGGCGGCAATCAATGTGGACTTGCCCGCATTGGGTAGCCCCAAGAGCCCTACATCGGCAAGCACCTTAAGTTCAAGCTTAATCCTGCGATGCTCGCCCTCAGTACCCTTGGTGGCCTGACGGGGTGCACGGTTGGTGCTGGATTTGAAATGCAGATTGCCCAGACCACCGCGGCCACCTTTCGCAAGTACGACCTCCTGGGCGTCAAGCGATAGATCGGCAATCAGTTCGCCCGTATCGGCATCGGTGATCATCGTGCCCACCGGCATGCGCAACACGATATCTTCTGCCGCGGCGCCATAGCGATCCGAGCCCTGGCCGTGCTCACCGCCGCGGGCCCGATGGACCCGGGCATAACGATAGTCGATCAAGGTGTTGATATTGCGGTCAGCAATCGCAATCACCGATCCACCACGGCCACCGTCACCGCCACTGGGCCCACCCTTGGGAATGAATTTCTCGCGACGAAACGCAACGATGCCGTTGCCGCCATTGCCGGCGTGGACTTCGATGGTGGCTTCGTCGATGAATTTCATGGGGTATCCAGAAACAAAAAGCCCCGCAGCGTGGCGGGGCTCCCGTTAAACCTGTTCTCGTTTCCGAAACAGCTTATTCCGCCACCACACTGACTGTGGAACGATTCAATGGGCCGCGCACCGCAAACTTGACTTTGCCATTGGAGAGCGCAAACAGGGTGTGGTCCTTGCCCATGCCGACGTTCTCACCTGCATGAAACTGGGTGCCACGCTGACGGACGATGATGCTGCCAGCTGCGATGTTCTCGCCACCAAACACTTTCACTCCAAGCCGTTTTGCCTCGGAATCACGACCATTTCGCGTACTGCCGCCGCCTTTTTTCTGTGCCATTTTGCTGCTTCCTTACTTCTTGATTTCGAGAATGCTGAGTTCAGTGTAGTTCTGACGATGGCCCTGGCTCTTGGCAAAGTGCTTACGGCGACGATGCTTGAAGATGCGGACCTTGTCGTGGCGGCCATGGGCCACCACAGTAGCCTGCACAGTGGCACCCTGAACTCGGGGGGAGCCCACCACCACGGAATCGCCCTCGCCCACAGCAAGGACCTGATCCAGAATCACCTTGCTGCCCACATCGGCGGCAAGCGACTCCACTTTGAGATTCATTCCGGTGGTCACGCGGTACTGCTTGCCCCCGGTTTTAATAACGGCGTACATGGTTGACCTGCTTTATCTGAGAATCACGAGAACCCGCCAATCTATTCGTAAGTGGCTGTTTTGTCAAACGATTTTCCAGATTCGGACGACTGGGAGTCGAACGCCCCGGCGCTTGTGCCGAATGGGTGGGCAGGGCCAGGATGTCATAATTTCTCTTGTGAACGCCCCAACTTCCCCGATCCCTTACTCCCCCGCCAGCCCCCCAGAAGGCCCCCAAGGCATCGTTGCCCAGGAAATGGCGGCGGTCGATCTGGTGATCCGGCGGCGGCTTACCTCGGAGGTGGCCCTGATCGGCCAGGTGGCGGAATACATCATCCAGAGCGGTGGCAAAAGGGTCCGGCCCGCGCTGCTACTCATGATTACAGGCGCAATTAGCGCTCACTTACAAAAAACCATTAGCCCTTCTGGTCTGCTTGATGCCGACCGCTGCCGGATCATGGCAGCCGTCGTTGAGTTCATCCACACCGCCACCCTGCTGCACGACGATGTGGTGGATGAATCAGGCCTACGCCGCGGCCGACCCACAGCCCACGTGCTGTTTGGCAATGCCGCGAGCGTGTTGGTGGGTGACTTTCTCTATTCCCGCGCCTTCCAGATGATGGTGGAAGTGGGCTCTTCCGAGGTCATGGCGGTCATGGCCGAGAGCACCAACATCATTTCCGAGGGGGAGGTCTTGCAGCTGATGAACTGCCAGGATCCCGATGTCACCGAAGACCGCTATCTCACAGTCATTCGCTTCAAGACCGCCAAGCTTTTCGAGGCCGCCGCCAAGGTACCGCCCGTGCTGGCCGGACTCGATCCCGCACTGATCGAGGGCTGCGCCGCCTACGGTCGGCACCTGGGAACGGCATTCCAGTTGATTGATGACGCCCTGGACTACGCCGGTGATGAAGCTGAAATCGGTAAGCGCGTGGGCGATGATCTTCGCGAGGGTAAGCCCACCCTGCCACTGATTCATGTCGTGGCGACAGGAACCGCCGAAGAACGACAGCTGATTCGTGATGCCATTGTGCAGCCCGATCAAGCCGATTTCGACAAGGTGATCGCCGCCATCCATCGCACCGGAGCGATGCAGTACACCCTGGACTGCGCTCAGCGTGAGTGTGAACTTGCAGCGGCAGCACTTGGTCCGCTGATAGACTCTGAATACAAGTCAGCCCTGCTCGAACTGCTCGAATTCGTGATCAAACGACGCGGCTAAATCCAAGCCAGATTTCATGACCAAACGGGTTACCTGCTAGACTTCGGCCTTCATTTCGGGGTGTAGCTCAGCCTGGTAGAGTACTGCGTTCGGGACGCAGGAGTCGGAGGTTCGAATCCTCTCACCCCGACCAGGAAGCTCCCCTTCCGATGTATCCCGATCTCGTTTTTCTCCGCTAGTCTTATGGCATCGCCATTTCCGGCCCGGGCCCAACAAGCCTCCCGCCGCCCGACTCCGCTTTGAACCAATTGCCCCTTTGGACCCACCTGATCGCGATCATCGCGCTGCTACTGATTTCCGGTTTTTTTTCCATTTCCGAGACCAGCATGATGGCGGTCAATCGCTATCGTCTACGGCACCTGGCCCAGCAAGGCAAAAGCGGCGCCAAGCGGGTGCTGTCTTTGCTCAACCAGACAGATCGGTTACTGGCCACCATCTTGCTGGGTAATAACCTGGTCAACGCGGCGCTCACGGCGCTGGTGACCGCGCTAGCCATCCAGTCTTTTGGCAATAACGATACGGTATTGGCGATCGCCACCGCCCTGGTGGCAATGGCGATCATTATCTTTGCGGAAATCACACCGAAGATCATTGGTGCGAGTCGGCCTGAGCCCATTGCCATGGCCGCAAGCCTGGTGCTCGCACCGCTGATTCGATTTGGCTACCCCCTTGTGATTGTTGTGAATACCTTAGTGTCGGGGCTCATCCGCATGATCGGACTACGCAAGGTCACCCAAGCGGGTAATCAGCAAGCCATGTCGACACAAGAATTGCGCACGGCGATCCTTGAATCCACCCGTCTGATTCCCGCCAAACACCGCAGCATCATGCTCAATTTGTTTGATATTGAAGATTTGACCGTGGATGACGTGATGGTGCCGAGAAGCCGTATCGAGGCGCTTGACCTGGAAAGCGACGCCCAGACCTTGATTGATCAGCTCACCACCTGCTTTCACAACAAGCTGCCGGTTTTTGAGGGCGATATTCATAACATTGTCGGGATCCTGCATGTCCGTAAAGCCATGGGCCTGCTCTCGCGGGAGGGTTTTAATCGGGATGCAATCCGCGAAACCCTGATCGAACCCTACTTTGTGCCGAGTGGCACACCGCTATTCACCCAGCTGCAATACTTCCAAGAGAATAAACAACGCATCGGGCTGGTGGTAGATGAGTATGGCGAGATTGAGGGGCTGGTCACGCTCGAGGATATTATCGAAGAGCTGGTGGGTGAATTCACCACCAATGCGCCGGGCGATCAATCCACGGGCCTGCATTGGGATGCGGATGGCACCATCGTGGTGGACGGCACTTCGCCAGTAAGGGATCTCAATCGCCGTCTGGGAATTCAACTGCCCACAGATGGCGCAAGAACTCTGAATGGGTTGCTGCTTGAGACGCTGCAGGATCTGCCTGACGCACACGTGTCTGTAAAAATTTCTGATGTGCCTATGGAAATTCTTCAGACCCAGGGTCGAGTGATTCGGCGTGTGCGACTCATACGCCCCTCGGCAGAGGCCGGTCATTGAGATGACAATCCTTGCGGAATCTCATCTTCAAACTGAAACCATCACTGCGCTGGTTATGGCTGCAGCAGTTGCGCTCATCGTGCTCAAACCGCTGGCAGCACTAGGCAGATGGAGTATCCTGCGTTGGATTACGGAGGATATGGCTGCAAGGCTAAAACGGCTGCCTGCTGCATGGTGGATCACAACGCCATTGCTGGCCACGCTGATGTGTAGCGTCATGCTGCCGCAGACCAATCTCAATCAGTCCAGCAACCTCATTGCCATGGCACTGTTCACAGGATTGCTTACGGGGCTGCTCATTAACCTCACCCGAATTGATGCTGCCTGCCGACTGCTGCCCGACCCCCTGACAGGGCTCTTGGTCGCAACAGGACTCACAGCGCACGGGCTAAACCTGCCGCCGGTGGATATCAGCCTGGCAGATGGGCTCATCGGATGCATACTGGGCTACAGCCTGCTGTGGCTCATTGCGCTACTTTTTAAGAAATTCAGAAACATTGATGCCATGGGACGAGGCGACTTCGCGATGAGCGCCGGACTTGGTGCATGGCTGGGATGGCAGTCCATCCCAATGGCCTGGATGGTGGCCAGTCTGGCGGGGATTCTCTTCGCATTGCTGGGCCGAAAACCACAGCAGGTCAACAACGCAGAGACCGCGGTTGGCACGGTCTCACCTAGGCCACTGTGGGATGCCGAAATTCCGTTTGGGCCGGCACTGGCACTTGGGACGATTGCCACATGGGTGCATCTTGGCTGAACGCATTGTCATTCTGACGGGCGGCATTGGCTGCGGCAAGAGCCTGGTGGCCGAGCGGTTTGCCCACAAGGGCATCGCCATCGTGGATGCTGACGACATCTCCCATCGACTCACGGGTCCATCTGGAAAAGCAATTGACGCTATACAGAAGGCCTTCGGTGATGCGGTCATCACCGCAGATCGGCGACTGGACCGGCCTAAGGTACGGGCCATGGTGTTTGCAGACCCGAATGCTCGCGCCAAGCTGGAGGCCATACTTCACCCCATGATTCAGGCGGAAGCCCAAAGCGCACTGGCCGCAGCCAAGGGCCCCTACGCCATTTATATGGTCCCCCTCTGGGTAGAAAAACAACCAAACGACCTGGAGAATTTGGATACCCAGCGGCTCTCCCCAGCGGCCGTGGTCGTCGTGGACTGCGAGGAAGAGGTACAGATTCAGCGGGTCATGAAACGCAGCGGTCTGCCTCGGGATCAGGTGCTGGCCATCATGGCCGCCCAGGCATCACGCCAAGAGCGATGTCGTGCCGCCGACCACATCTTGAACAACAGCGGCACACAGGAAGCGATCTGGGCCCAGGTCGACGCACTGCACGATACTCTAATTCATTCATAATTCCGGTTATGCGCGACCCAACCACGCCCGCCGTTGCGGCCCCCCCAGGCTGGATGACCTTTGAATTCCCCTGCAATGAGCGCATACGTTCATTGCTCAGAATCGAGAGTCTCTTTAAACGGTGTCACACTTTCAACCAGCAGACCTCGGCATTTGACCATCAGGCTGCCCTCTGGTCGCTGTTTGAATTGTTTGATCTGGTCGGTGGCCGTGGCGATATCAAATCTGAACTGCTGCAGGAGCTGGATCGTCAACGATCCCGCCTTAACCAGTTCTCCGGCAAACCTGGTGTCTCTCAAGATGCGCTCGATGAATTACTAGAACGTCTTCAAGGAATTTTCAATCAACTCTCTGCAGCCAACACGCGGCTCGGCCCGCATATTCCCGAACATGAATGGCTTCAGCTGCTCAAAGGCCGCTTTGGCATTCCGGGCGGCATCTGCGAATTCGATATTCCCTCGCTGCATGTCTGGCTGCATCGGCCAGTTGAAATCCGACAGGCCATGCTCAGCGCCTGGCTTGATTCGCTTCAGCCCGTGTATGACGGCATTGAAATCGTTCTTAGGCTGCTGCGCGAAGGAACACGATCTGAGTCCTATCTTGCATCGGGTGGCTATTTCGAACTCTCAATGGATGGCCGCCAGATCCAGATCATTCGCGTTGCTGTGCCCAGGCAGCCCGAAGTGGTCGCTGAAATCAGTGCCAATAAATATGTTGTCTCGGTACGTTTTCGCCAACTCGAATCCTCGATGCATCTCAAGATGATCGAGCAGGAAATTCCTTTTCAGCTCACACTCTGTAATTTCTGATTTTCTGCAACAGCGGCAATGTCGCTGGCAGTATCGGATAAGGCCAGGCCTGATCCAACCCCACCCAGAGGGTGCGTTGGCCCTCAAGTGCCTTGGGTTCACCCCGCCAGCCCGTCACCCAATGAAAATGAAGGGCCACATGGGCGTGGGGATATCGATGCTCAACAGTCCAGGCAAACCTTAATGCTTCAACTTCGATGCTGATTTCCTCTCTAAGCTCACGCTGTAGGGCCTGGATTGCGCTCTCGCCCGGTTCAATTTTCCCGCCAGGAAATTCCCAATAGCCCTGAAACGCTTTGCCCATCGGGCGCGTGCTCATCAACACTGCGTCATCCCGACGCACCAGTATGCCAACCGTAACCTGCAGCAACGGGGGCGATGCAGTCAATGCCGTCCAGCCCAGTCGCGGGCAAAGTGCAGCGCCACACGGCCCGATCGGGATCCGCGCTCCAGAGCCCACTGCAGGGCGGGCTGACGGGCCTCGTCAATCAGTGCGGGGGTGCAACCAAAATGGGCGAGCCAGTGCGTGACGATATCCAAATAATCTTGTTGATTGAAACTATGGAAAGACACCCACAGGCCGAAGCGCTCTGAGAGCGAGACTTTTTCTTCAACTGTCTCACCGGGGTGAATCTCACCGCTGGCCTCGTAGCGAGTCTCGAGATTCTCGCTCATGTGTTCGGGCATGAGATGCCGACGATTTGAGGTTGCATAGATCAAGAGGTTTTCCGACTGGGCCGCAACCGAGCCATCCAGAACAGATTTCAGAGCCTTATAGCCTGCATCACCTGATTCAAACGAGAGGTCATCGCAAAAGAGAATGAAGCGATAAGGGGCCTTAGAGACCATCTCGACAATGCGGGGCAGATCCATCAGATCCTGCTTTTCCACCTCCACAACCCGCAGGCCCTGGCTGTGAAATTCTGAAAGGCAGGCCCTCACCAAAGAAGACTTGCCTGTGCCACGGGCACCAGTCATGAGCACATTATTGGCAGGCTTTTTGGCAAGAAACTGCCGGGTGTTTTGAGCAATGAGCTCTTTTTGCCGCTCAATATGCTGAAGATCCGCGAACCGGATCTCTGCAAAATGGGTCACGGGTTCTAGATATGAGACATGGCCCAGCAAGGTGGGCCGCCTGATCCAACGCATAGCCTTCACACTGGCAAAGTCAGGTGCAGCGGGCAGCGTCGGCAGCAAGCTATTGAGTTTGGCTAACAGCTCATTCATGGCAGTTTGCGACATGCAAATGCTCCATCAAGACCGATAGTCGGCATTGATAGAGACATAGTCGTGCGAGAGATCGCAGGTATAGATCGATGCCTCGGCCTGGCCCCTGCCCAGCATCACGGTGATGGTGATCTCGGACTGCTGCATCACGCGCTGACCCTCGGCCTCGGTGTAGCCCGATGCCCGGCCCCCATGCTCAGCCACAAGCACCTCATTCAGATAGACCTTGATTTTATTGACATCAAGCCCGGCCAGGCCGCTGTAGCCGATGGCTGCAAGAATGCGGCCAAGATTGGGGTCGCTCGCGAAAAACGCGGTTTTCACCAGCGGCGAATGGCCAATTGCATAGCCCACCTGCCGGGCCTCTTCGCGGGAGGCAGCCTCCGTGAGCCGGATGGTGATGAACTTGGTCGCACCCTCACCATCACGCACAATCGCCTGGGCGAGTTTTTTGCAGACACCAATGAATGCATCCTGAAACACTGACCATTCCGGATCCGCAGCCGATGAAAACATCAGGCCACTTGCACCAGTGGCGGCAACAACAAAAGAATCATTGGTCGATGTATCACCATCAACGGTAATCGCATTGAAAGACTCATCGGCCGCATCAAGCACCAAGGCCTGCAGCAGTTCCTGATCAATGCCGGCATCGGTGGCCACATAGCCCAGCATGGTGGCCATATTGGGCCGAATCATGCCCGCCCCCTTGGAGATGCCGGTGATGGTGATGATTTTTTCGCGAATCGTGATTTGTGCTGATACAGCCTTGGGCTGAGTATCTGTGGTCATGATGGCCTGGGCCGCATCCAACCAACTCGCCTGACCCATGGCGGCGCAGGCCTGCTCAATGCCGTGGCGCAATTTGTCCATGGGCAGATGCTCAAGGATCACGCCAGTGGAAAATGGCAGCACCTGTTCGGCGCCCACGCCCAATCGCGACGCAAGAAACCGGGTTGTTTCTTGTGCATCAGCGAGACCGCGCTTCCCGGTGCCC
Organism: Burkholderiaceae bacterium; assembly: GCA_018882795.1. GTDB lineage: Bacteria > Pseudomonadota > Gammaproteobacteria > Burkholderiales > Burkholderiaceae_A > Lacustribacter. The sequence continues at coordinate 57,806 of VERJ01000006.1, forward strand.
GCATTGGCACAGCCCGTATTCACCACCCATGCGCGAATCTCAGTGCTTGAGGTCAAATGGGATTTGCAGACCTGGACCGGCGCCGCACAAAACGCGTTTTGGGTAAAGACACCCGCAACCCGGGTGCCCGCGGTCAGCTGGACCACCAATACATCCTTACGGCCACCCTTGCGAATATTGGCGCTCGCCACGCCAAGCGCAACACCAGCCACTGGGTGCAGATCCGATGACTGTGGCAAAGGAAGATTAACGGGCATGAGATGAGCGAAGTCCAAGCGAGCGCCCGGTGGCGCTGTTATTGCCGCGATTCTAACCCAAGGCCCGCAGGCCACAACGACTAGGCGACTAGGCGGCGAGTACCGTACGCAAAGATTGCGCCCAGGCAGCAGTCAGCAGATTCAGCATGACATAGAACTGATTCTGGCTGCGCTGTGCAATCAGACCGACAAACTTTGGGTACCAGGACAGCAGATGCTGATCGATAAAATCGGCCATCGCCTTCCAGTCCTGGTCTGATCTTGCCTGCTGCGCAAGATGCGCAATGAAGAGCAGCTGGAAAATAAAATGATCATCAGGCCGACTGCGCCAGTTGGCCACCACCAGGCCCGCATCGGCATATTTCCTCCTGAGAGTGAACATGCTGGCCTGGCACATCAGGTGTTCGTCATCGGTCCAGACCGATTCATAAGGCGATGACTGATAAGCCCCGGTGAGATAAATCGCAGCGTATTCAGCTGCCAAGTCATCCAGCTGGGCTGCCGTGATCGGATCAGGCAGCGCGCAAACAGCCTGCTGCATTTGCTGCCAGCAGTCCCGCTGCTCCGGAGTCCTGGGCAGGAGGCCAAGATTCATCGGAAAATCGGATTCGCGCAGGGCCGCAATCAAATCAGATGTCAGCTCACGATCGTGCAGGGCCGCCAAGGTCAGGGCATCGTCAGCGATAGCCTGGGCCAGCTCTGGCGGGATTGGGCCGTGTACCCGGGTGTCCATAATCGGTTACTTGTTGACCTTACCGTGCGGCGACACGACAAAAGCGATTGATGGATTGGTGAGTTCTGGATTGGCAAGATTCTTCACATTTTGCACAGCCTTCTCGCCCGGACCCACTGCCTTGGTGGCATAGGTGCCATTCCAGATTTTGTCGATAGGACCAATATCCAGCACCCGCATCATGCAGCCCATTACGCAATAGGGCTTGCGGCCTGCATCCAGCTCATCGACGCACATATTGCATTTCTTGACGATTTTTTCCACAGGATCCCACTGGGGGGCGCCATAGGGACAGGCGGCCTCGCACTTGCGGCAGCCAATGCAGAGTGTGGAGTCAATATCGACCACGCCATCTTTCTCACGCTTCCAGATCGCACCTGTAGGACAGGTCGGCAGACAGGCCGGCTCGGCGCAATGGTTGCACGACATATTAACTTTATAGGCGAAGACCTCCGGGAAGGTGCCGCCCTCGATGTACATCACGCGGCGGAAACGTGGCCCGGGTGGCAGGCCATTTTTATCTTTACAAGCAATCTCGCAGGCACGGCAGCCGATGCAATCCACATTGTTGTGCACGAAACCCAGTTGAACCGCAGGCTTTACAGGCTCATAGGTCTGCTTGGCCTTACGGGTCAAGGCTTCTTTTACTTTCGGAATGTCAAGTTTCTTGGCCATGGAGAACCTCAGTAGTCACGGCGGAAAACAATAGACCGGGAATTGGCCACCATATCCCAGCCGGGACGATGATCCAGCTTGGTTTTCTTCACATTGCAAAGCACAGTGTTGTAGGCAAATGCCCCAGCCGGTGATGGTTCATCCAGCGTTAAAAAGTCGGGGTTGCCAGCCCGGTCAACTCCCTTGTCATCCACGTCCATCCAGGCGCCCTCAAAGAGGACCACCACGCCAGGCATGCATCGTTGGGTGACATAGGCCGGCACCACGCACTTGCCCCGATCATTCCAGACCTCCACGATATCGCCAGTCTTAATACCAAGCTTTTGCGCATCTGCGGCATTCACAGTGAGCTCCTGCTGGAAGGTCTCGCGCAGCCACGGAATATTGTTAAAGATCGAGTGAGTACGCCAACGTGGATGCGGCGTCACCATGTGGAAGGGGTAGTCCTTGGTTTTAGGTGAGTTCAGCGACTCGAAAGGCTCAATCCATCTTGGAATAGCAGGTATAGGATAGCCCCACTGAGTGCGGGTCCAGTCGGTCACCTTGGCCAGAGTTGTTGAAAAAATCTCGATCTTGCCCGAGGGCGTATCGAAGGGTTTGCCCTTTTCAATCTGATCCCGGAATGCCACATGCAACTTGGGCAGAATGAATTTATAAGTACCGAATTTCTTAAAATCCTCCCAAGACATCTTCACGCCCTGATGCGACTGAACGTTCTTCCACCAGTCACGCAGATAGGCCTCGTCGACAGCGTCAGGGTTTTGAAAATAACTACGATCCGCCTTCGGGTTATAGCGACGGCCAAAATCCTTCAGTGAGGGGTCGAGGGCCTCAAGTCGGTAGGCTAATTCGGTATAGATTTGAAGATCGGTCTTACTC
>VERJ01000037.1 GCA_018882795.1 Burkholderiaceae bacterium
ATTTCCCAGCCCTATGTGGTGGCCCGAGTGATTGAGCTGGCCTTGGGGCTGCTGGCCCCGGTCGCCGAGGGCCCAAAGAAGGCATTCGAACTTGGCGGTGGATGTGGCTATCAGGCGGCGGTCATGTCATATTGCTTTGATCAGGTGGTGTCGGTTGAGCGTATCAAGGCGCTTGCTGATCTTGGCCGAGTGAACCTTCGCCCATTGCGGCGATCGAACCTTAAATTTGTCTACGGCGATGGCTTCACTGTGGCCGCTGCCGAGGGGCCGTTTGATGTCGTGCTCTGTTCAGCGGGGATGGTCAGTGCCCCAAAGGAATTGTTGGAACAGCTCACCATTGGCGGTGTCATGGTGGCGCCGATCGGTGAGCCAGAGCAATTTTTAATGGGTATACAACGAATTGGTGAAAATGAATTCAAGTCACAGGCGTTTGATATGGTGCGTTATGTCCCTGTGTTGAGGGGGATGGGGTAATGGCGTTGATGCGTGTTGGGGTCACGGGGCTTGCAGCTGTGCTTGTGCTGTCGGCATGCTCATCAAGCCGGGGGCCAGCGCCGGTTGAGAGCCGCTCAGTAGCAAAGCCGGGCGCTGTGCCGGTGCAGCGCGCGGGTGCATTACTGGGATCGGCTGCACCCGCTGTATCGGCTCCGTCAGTACTGGTGCCCGACGGTTTTTATCGAATCCGCAAGGGCGACACTTTGATCGGAATTTCGCTGGACCATGGTATTGCCTGGCGTGATCTCGCGGCTTGGAATCAGATTGAGAATCCAAATCTGATCGAGGTCGATCAACTGATTCGTATCAAACCCCCTTCGGGATCGCGCAATGCGGCTGCGTCTACGCCGCAATCACAAACTGCAGCAGAGAAGACCACACCCTCTGATCAGCGCCTTGCCGAGATTCGTCCCATCGGGCCAACGGGGTCGCTTGCGTCGGCGCGGCCGGCACCTGTACCCGCGCAGCCGTCCGGGACCCAGGCGGCAGCACCCCAAGCCACAGCGCCACAATCAGCCAACGCGCAGCCCCCGCGCCAAATTGCCGATGCGATCAGTCTTTCTTGGCCTAGCTCGGGCCAGGTGATTACTCAATTCGCCGACCCTGGATACAAGGGCATTGCGATTGCCGGGGCGGAGGGCGATCCGATCCTGGCGGCAGGGGATGGGCGGGTTGTCTATAGCGGCAGCGGTCTGCGAGGCTATGGCAATCTGGTCATCGTCAAGCATGAGGGTGATTTCCTTACTGCCTATGCGCATAACAAGTCGATTCTTGTGGCCGAGGGCCAGACGGTGAAACGGGGCCAGAAGATCGCGGAGCTCGGCAAGAGCGATTCTGAGATTCCAAAACTCCATTTCGAGGTCCGCCGCTCAGGCAAACCCGTGGATCCGTTGAAGTATCTCGCTCAGCGATAATCCGGGGCATGACCCCAATCTTATGTTTTGACCTGGAGACAATTCCGGATGCGGCCGGTCTGCGGCGGCTGGAGATGTTCGATGCATCGCTGGACGATGCTGCTGGCGTGGCCGCAGTGCAGGCGGCGCGGCTGGAATCCCATGGCAACGATTTTCTGCCGCACTACCTCCAACGTGTTTGGGTGATTGGCTGCGCCTTTCGTGATCACGAGGGATTTCGTGTACGTTGTTTAGGGGATCAGCATGGCGCAAGTGATGCTGAGGAAACGGCACGCCTGAAATCTTTTTTCAAGACCATCGAGAAGCACACACCTCAGCTGGTGAGCTGGAACGGCTCCGGATTTGATCTGCCAGTGCTGCATCACCGGGCGCTGATTCAAGGTGTGCCCGCGCCGCGTTATTGGGATCAGGGCGAAGATGACCGGGATTTCAAATTCAACAACTACCTGGCCCGCTATCACAGCCGACATCTTGATCTGATGGACGTGTTGGCGGCCTATCAGAATCGTGCCTTTGCGCCGCTGGATAGCATGGCGCGGCTATGTGGTTTTGCAGGCAAACTTGGTGAGGACGGCAGCAAGGTCTGGCAGTCATTTCTGGATGGGAAGGGCGAGTCAGTACGAGCCTATTGCGAGACCGACGTGGTGAACACCTATTTACTCTATTGCCGCTTTCGCATGCTGCGCGGTGAGTGGTCTGCTGAGCAATATCGATCGGAACTCCAGGTGGTCCGGCAGTCGCTCGCAGCGATGATTGGTGATGCGGCCTGCCCGCTGCGCGGCGAACACTGGAAACGCTATCTCGATGCAGCGCCTGCACTCGCTGGCCATTGAGTCCGTTGATCTCGAGGCCCAGGGCCTTGCCCACCATGAGGGCAAGGTGGTGTTCGTCGAGAACGCACTATTGGGCGAGGTGGTCGATGCAGAGGTGCTGCGCAGTAAACCCTCCTATGCCAAGGCCCGGGCGGTTGCCTGGCATCGGGAGAGCGCCCAGCGGGTGACGCCGCGTTGCCCGCATTTTGGTGTTTGCGGAGGCTGCTCCATGCAGCACATTGATCCCGCTGCCCAGCTTGCGATCAAACAGCGGGTGCTTGAAGACAGCTTTTGGCATATCGGCAGACTCAAACCCGAGCAGATCATCGCGCCGCTGGATGGTCCGGCATGGGGCTATCGCACCCGGGCGCGGCTCACCGCGCGTTGGGTCGACAAAAAGGGCGGCATGTTGCTGGGCTTTCACGAACGGCGCAGCAGCTATGTGGCGGTGATGAATTCCTGCGAGATTCTTCATCCACGTGTCGCTGAAATGCTGCCGGCGATGAAAGACCTGCTGGCCTCGCTCTCGATTGCCAGACGGCTGCCTCAGGCGGAGGTGGCGGTCGGGGAGGGCGAAGCGGGTGATGGCGCTGGTCTTGCCTTCACTGCGCAGCATCGGCCCCAGGTGGTGGTCTGGGTGCTGAGGATTCTGGAGCCCTTGAGCGATCGGGACGAAATCCTGCTGCGTGAATTTGCGGATCAATGGCAGGTCCAGTTCTGGCTGCAGCCCGGTGGTCCCCAGACGGCGCAGCTTTTTTATCCCAAGCCCGCCCCTGTGCTGGCTTATTACCTGCCTGAGTTTGATCTGCGCATGCCGTTTTCTCCAGTCGATTTCACCCAGGTGAATCCGGCCATCAATCAGGCCATGGTGCATCGGGCCATCGACATGCTCGATTGCCAGCCTGGGGATCGGGTGGCCGATCTTTTTTGTGGTCTGGGTAATTTCACTTTGGCGCTCGCCAGGCGCGCGTATGCAGTGATAGGCATCGAAGGCTCTGCTGCTTTGATTGCCCGCGCGCAGACCAATGCTGAGTTGCAGGGGTTATCAGGCCGAGTAAATTTTCTGGCAGCGAATCTCTTTGAGGTGGGCCCGGAGTGGCTGCAGCAGCAGGGCCACTTTGATCGCATGCTGCTTGACCCACCGCGCGAAGGGGCCCAGGCGGTTTGCCAGTCGCTGGCAGCATTGCATGCCTCAGGCCAGGGCATGCAGCTTCCGCAGCGATTGGTTTATGTTTCCTGTAACCCCGCCACCCTGGCGCGCGATGCCGCAATCCTGGTGCATGAGGGCGGCTGGCATTTGGCGCAGGCTGGCGTGATCAATATGTTCCCCCACACCGCGCATGTAGAGTCCATCGCGATGTTTGATCGAGGCGTCTGAGCGAGTTGTCCGACACCGTGCCTGACACCTCAGAATAAAAAAGCCCGCGAGGTGAATCGCGGGCTCTTCTTGGATTGCTGCCCTTCGCTTGGCAGCGTACTAAGGTGTCGAGACTTATTCCCGATTGCCACCGAACAACGACATCAGCAGCACCAGCAGGTTACTGAAGATGTTGTAGACGCTCAGGTAGACCGAAAGCGTGGCGGAGATGTAGTTGGTCTCGCCGCCGGTCACGATGCGGTTGAGGTCATACAAAAGGAACAGCGAGAAAATCGCCACTGCCAGTGTAGAGACCGTGAGCATCAGCGCAGGCATCTGCAGCCAGATGTTGGCAATCGAGGCCACGATCAGCAGGATCACGCCGATCATCAGGAACTTGCCCATGTTGGACAGATCGCGTTTGGTGGTGCTGGCAATGCTGGCCATTCCGAAAAATACAGCCGCCGTGCCTGCACCTGCGACACCGATTAGCTGCACCCCATTAGACATGCCCACGGCGATGCCGATTAAACGAGAGAGCATCAGTCCCATGAAGAAGGTGAAACCGAGCAGAAGATACACGCCCGTGACGCTGTGCTTGGTCTTCTCGATGGCATAGAAAAAGCCAAAAGCAATGCCCAGAAAGAGCAGCACGCCAATCAGGGGGCTGCCAGCGAACCAGGAAAAGCCAAACTGCATGCCCGCCCAGGCCCCCAACACGGTGGGCACCATGGACGCGGCCAGGAGCCAATAGGTGTTGCGTAGCACCCTATTGCGTACCGCAGACGACTCGGCACCTGGCAATGAAGTACTGTTACCAAAGGTCGGGATCATGTGGTTCATCTCCTTGTCAAACCTGACGAGATCCTGGGGGCGGGATGCCGCCCAGGCGGACGTCAGCACGTATAATCGCAGGTTTACTTGACAATTCAAGTAGGGAAAAGGTTCCTTCCCCAGGCGGGTTGGAATGCCCCTAAGACCCTTCTCATAACTCGGAATATTTTGGAACTCCAAAAATGGCTATTGAACGCACCCTCTCCATTATTAAACCTGATGCCGTCGCCAAAAATGTGATCGGCGAGATCTACTCTCGATTCGAGAAGGGCGGCCTGAAGGTCGTTGCCTCCCGCATGATCCACCTCTCGCGTGCTGAAGCCGAAGCGTTTTATGGCGTCCATCGCGAGCGCCCCTTCTTCAAGGACCTGGTGGATTTCATGATCTCGGGCCCCGTGATGGTGCAGGTGCTCGAGGGCGAGAACGCAATCGCCAAGAACCGCGACCTGATGGGTGCAACGGATCCCAAGAAGGCTGCGGCCGGCACGATTCGCGCCGATTTTGCTGACAGCATTGATGCCAACGCGGTTCATGGATCAGATGGTCCGGACACCGCCCGCCAGGAGGTGGCCTTCTTCTTCCCGGCGATGTCGATCTACAGCAGATAAGTGAATCTCCTCGGTTGCTCTCCCCAAGGTCTCACCGACTGGTGCGTGGCTCGGGGAGAAAAACCGTTTCGCGCGCGCCAACTGCTGAAGTGGATTCATCAGCGGGGTGCAAGTAATTTCTCTGACATGACGGATCTGGCCAAGGATTTTCGCGCCGGACTCCAGCAGGATGCGGTGATTCTTCCCCCTGCGGTGTTGCAGGATCATGTCTCAGCTGATGGCACCCGCAAGTGGCTCTTTGATGTCGGCAACGGCAACGCGATCGAAACGGTCTTTATCCCTGAAACCGATCGCGGCACGCTCTGTGTCTCATCTCAGGCCGGCTGCACCGTGGCCTGCCCATTTTGCTCGACGGGTCGCCAGGGTTTCAATCGCAATCTCACCACCGCTGAAATTGTGGGCCAGCTCTGGTGGGCCCGACACGAATTGCAGCAACCGGTGACCAATGTCGTGATGATGGGCATGGGCGAGCCACTGCTCAACTATGACCAGCTTGTGCCTGCGCTGCAATTAATGCTGGACGACGACGCCTACGGCCTATCCCGTCGCAAGGTCACCGTATCGACCTCCGGCGTGGTGCCCATGATGGACCGTCTGGCACGTGATTGCCCTGTAGCGTTGGCGGTATCGCTGCATGCGCCGACCGATGCCCTGCGCGATGTCTTGGTGCCTTTGAATAAAAAATATCCGCTCAAAGATTTAATGGCGGCGATTCGTCGCTACTCGGCGCCTGCGCCACGTGATTTCATCACCTTTGAATATGTCATGTTAGATGCCGTGAATGATTCCCTGGAGCATGCCCGTGCCTTGGTGCGTCTGGTGAAAACGGAAGAGATCTCTTGCAAGTTCAATTTGATTCCGTTTAACCCCTTTCCAAATTCCGGCTATCGTAAGTCACCCTGGTCAAAGGTCCGCGCCTTTGCCGATCTCTTGACCCAAGAAGGCTTTGTCACCACGATCCGCAAGACCCGCGGGGATGATATTGATGCCGCCTGCGGTCAGCTGGCTGGCGATATTCAGGACCGCACCCGAATTACCCAAAAACTCAAATCAGTTCCGATTGTTGAGAAAGGCGCGACATCATGAACACGCCATGCCTTGACCTCCCGTTTTCTTGTGGGCCCTCAGTGCGCCGTAAGTCTCGGGCCATGAGCATTTCTTGGGGCTCGAACACAGTCATTGTGGGCGGTGATGCGCCGGTGGTGGTGCAAAGCATGACCAATACCGACACGGCTGATGCCATCGGAACCGCGATTCAGGTGCAGGGCCTAGCTCAGGCGGGCTCAGAGCTCGTACGCATTACCGTGAATTCGCCCGAGGCCGCGAAAGAGGTGGCGGCGATTCGCAATCAGTTGGATCGCATGAATTGCAGTGTCCCTCTGATTGGTGATTTTCATTTCAATGGGCACAAACTACTCTCCGATTACCCGGATTGCGCACAGGCGCTCTCTAAATACAGAATCAATCCTGGCAATGTGGGCAAGGGTGCCAAGCGTGACAATCAATTCGGCGCCATGATTGAGGCGGCCTGCAAATTTAATAAGCCCGTGCGTATCGGTGTGAACTGGGGCAGCCTGGACCAGGAATTACTTGCACGACTCATGGATGAAAACAGCAGGCGTGCTGAACCATGGGATGCGGGTGCTGTCATGCGCGAAGCGCTGGTGACTTCTGCCATCGAAAGCGCGCAGCAGGCTGAGAGGTGGGGTCTGGCTGGTGATCGTATTACCTTGTCAGCCAAAGTCAGCAGCGTGCAGGATTTGATTTCGGTGTATCGCGAGCTGGCCAGGCGTTGCGATTATCCCTTGCATTTGGGCTTAACCGAAGCGGGCATGGGCAGCAAGGGCATCGTGGCCTCCACCGCCGCCATGGCCGTGCTGCTCCAAGAGGGCATTGGCGACACGATTCGTGTGTCGCTCACGCCCGAGCCCAATGGCGATCGCCGCCAGGAAGTGATTGTTGCCCAAGAGATGTTGCAGTCCATGGGCCTTCGCGCGTTCGCGCCTATGGTGGTGGCCTGCCCAGGCTGCGGCCGCACAACATCGACATTCTTTCAAGAGTTGGCTGCAAAGATTCAGGGCTATCTGCGTGATCAAATGGTGGATTGGAAAACACAATATCCCGGGGTTGAAAATATGACGGTGGCCGTGATGGGCTGCGTGGTCAATGGTCCCGGTGAGAGTAAGCATGCCGACATCGGCATCAGCCTTCCCGGAACAGGCGAGCAGCCGGTGGCGCCCGTCTTTATCGATGGTGAGCGCAGTATCACGCTCAAGGGCGAGCGTATTGCGGAAGAGTTTCAGGCGATTGTGGCGACCTATGTTGAAAAACGTTTTGGTGGATCGCCACGCGGCTAACACCGCTCACGATGACAATTCAAAATGAGCAAAGAAAAACTCACCGGCGTCAAAGGAATGAACGACCTGCTGCCCGATCAGTCGGGCCTGTGGCAGTGGGTCGAGTCGCGTGTTGCCGAGGTGTTTCATCAATACGGTTATCGCGAAATCCGTACACCGATTGTGGAACCCACTGCTTTATTTGTGCGCGGCATCGGTGAGGTGACTGACATTGTTGAAAAAGAGATGTACACATTCATCGATTCTCTTAACGGTGAACAGCTCACCCTTCGCCCTGAGAATACCGCTGCGGTGGTGCGTTCGGTGATTGAACATAATCTGCTCTACGACGGCCCCAAGCGCTTGTGGTACACCGGCCCCATGTTTCGTCATGAGCGGCCCCAGCGTGGCCGCTATCGGCAGTTTCACCAGTTTGGGATTGAGGCGCTTGGCCTGTCGGGTCCCGATATCGATGCCGAGCAGCTGCTGATGATTGCGCGGCTCTGGCAAGCCCTAGGCCTGACGGGCGAGAACGCCCCGCGATTGGAAATCAACTCCCTTGGCCAAAAAGAAGAGCGCCTGGCTCACCGTGCTGCGCTCATTGCGCATTTTGAAAAGCATGCGTCGGCGTTGGATGAAGATGCAAAGCGTCGGTTACACAGTAACCCTTTGCGCATTTTAGATTCAAAAAATCCAGCCATGCGGCCGGTGGTGGAGAGCGCACCATTATTGAAAGATTTTCTGGGCGAAGCATCCCAGGCGCACTTCAATGCGGTGCTGGCAATTCTGGATGCCCACAAAATCAACACCACCATCAATCCACGTTTGGTGCGTGGCCTGGATTACTACAACCTTACGGTCTTTGAATGGATTACCGATAAGCTTGGCGCCCAGGGCACAGTCTGTGGCGGTGGCCGGTACGACACGCTGATTGAGCAGATGGGTGGCAAGCCCGCGCCCGCCTGTGGCTTTGCGATTGGCGTGGAGCGTTTGGTGGAACTGATTAAAGAGCTGGCGCAGCCCCAGATTGAGACAGGCTTACATGCCTACATTGTGCATTGGGGCGAGGGTTCGGTAGGTCCCGCCTTGGCGGTTGCTGAACAGTGCCGGGGGCTTGGCCTTGCCGTGCAGGTGCACTTTGGCGAAGGCGGACTGAAGTCTCAAATGAAGAAAGCCGATCAAAGTGGCGCGAAATTCGCAGTGCTCATGGGAGATGATGAGCGTATCCAGGGGGTTGCTACGATTAAGTCCTTGCGGGTCGAGTCGGGGCAGCAAACAGTAGCGATGGCTGAAGTAGGATCTGTCATTGCGGGGAATAGCCCCGGCGCCCTCGGGGCCGCGCAATGACATGCTGACGTACTAGAGATGAAAGAAAAGAATGCGTGAAGATCTTGAGCAGCAGGAACAACTGGCCGCTATCAAAGGATTCTGGAGTGATAACAAGAAGTGGATCACCCCCCTGTTGGCGTTGGCGCTCATCGCTGCTACGGCGTTTAATGGTTGGAACTGGTGGCAGAACCGGCAGGCAGTGAATGCTGCCCAGGCATTGACCGCGATGGAGGGGGCCCTTGCGGAGCAGAGTCTTGATAAGGCCCGCGCCGCCTACAAGGCCCTGGCCACCGATTACAGCGGCTCGACCCAGGCGGCCCTGGGTGGGTTGCAGATCGCTAAGGCCCTGGCCGCCGCAGGCGAGCTCGCCGAGGCCCGCACGGTACTTGCCCAGGTGGCAGACAAAGGGGCCGAGGAATTTGCCTGGATGGCGCGGATTCGCATGGCGGGTGTGATGCTTGATGAGAACAATGCCAAGGGCGCATTAGAAGCCTTGAGCGGCAAACCCCCGAAGCCGTTTGCCCCACTGGTCGATGATCGCAAGGGCGATGCCCACGCGGCTCTGGGCAATAAACAGGATGCGCGCAGTGCCTGGAAAGCAGCTGCGGAAGGCCTGCCTGCGCAGTCGCCTTCGCGCGAACTGATTCTGCGCAAACTCCAGACCATCGATTCTTTTGCGGGAGCCAAGCCATGATGCGTCGGTCATTGCTGTCTGCATTTATCTTGTCGGTCGCAGTGCTTGCGGGGTGCAGCAGTGTGTCCAAACCGAAACCCGCAACGCTCAAAGACTTCAAGCCCACGCTGAAAACATCCGTGGCCTGGAAGGCTGATATCGGCCGTACGATCAAGCTTGAGGCTGGTGTGGGCCAGTTCACGCCCGCGGTCAGTGGTGATGCGGCCTATGCGGCCTCCGCCACAGGTGCCGTATCAAAAATTAATCTTGCTGACGGCAAGTTGATTTGGCGTGTGAACACGGGTGCTCAGCTTGTGGCCGGCATTGCAGTGGGCAATGGCGCGAGTGATGGCATGACGGCTGTGATCAATGACCGTTCCGAGTTGGTCATCGTGTCTGCGGAAGGCAAGGTGGAGCGTCGCATTCCCTTAGGCGGCGTGGCGCTGGAGATACCGGTGATTTCAGGCGACACCGTGGTGGTGCGTCTTGCAGATAACCGCGTGGCGGGCTTTGATCTGCGCTCAGGTAACCGTCGTTGGGTCCTGCAGCGCAATTTGCCCTCCCTCGTGCTGCATGCCCAATCCGGTATGCGTGTGCAGGCCCGGCCATCAGAGGAGGCATCAAGCAGTATCGTTGGCCCCGGTGATGTGTTGGTGAACATGCCTGGCGGACGTTTGCTCTGGATCGATGCCGGTAGCGGTGCAGTCCGTTGGGAGACCCAGGTCTCCACACCTCGCGGCAGTAACGAAGTCGAGCGTATCGTCGATCTGCTGGGTGCCCCGGCAGTTGATGGCGGTGATGTCTGTGTGTCGGCTTATCAGACGTCGGTGGCCTGTTTTGGCGCCGAGAATGGCCGTCGGCTCTGGACACGCGAACTCACCGCGGTGTCGACGGTTGGGGCAGATCCGCTTTATGTGTTTGTGGTTGACGACCAATCACGGCTGCACGCCTTGAACAGAAAAGACGGCGTCATTGCCTGGAGTATCGACACTTTTCAGCTCCGGGGACTCAATAGCCCTATTTCCTGGGGCCGCGCAGTCTGGGTCGCTGACAAGTCTGGATTTCTGCATGCAGTGTCGCGTGAAGATGGCAAACTGCTGGCCCGACTCTCGCTTGATGGCGGTGCAATCAGTGGGGCGATCCGCGCAACCCGTGCTGGCCTTCTCGTGCAAACTCAGGGCGGACAACTGCTCATGATCCGATCGGAAGGATGAGCATTGAGTGCCAAGCCCGTGGTCGCCCTGGTGGGTCGACCCAATGTTGGAAAGTCCACGCTTTTTAATCGGCTGACCCGCTCGCGCGACGCGCTTGTGGCAGATCTGCCAGGACTGACGCGCGACCGACATTACGGCGAGGGGCGACTCGGTCCACGTTCCTATCTGGTGGTGGATACCGGCGGCTTTGAGCCTATCGTGAAAGAGGGCATCACGTTCGAGATGGCCAGGCAGACGCGCCAGGCGATCGCGGAATCTGATGCAGTGGTCTTCGTGGTAGATGGTCGCTCTGGAGTGGCACCCCAGGACCTTCAGATTGCAGATCTGCTTCGCAAGTCGGGCCGTCCTGTCACGCTTGCAGTGAACAAGCTGGAGGGCCTGACCGGAGAGGGCCGCACCTCCGAGTTCTATGAATTGGGTCTGGGTGACCCGATTGCGATCTCATCGGCCCATGGCGATGGCGTTGCCAGTCTGATGGAAGTGGTGCTGGCCGACTTCCCCGAACCGCCCGCAGCAGTGGATGAGGAGGCGGAAGTCGCAGAAAAAGGCCTGCGGGTGGCGATTGTGGGCCGGCCGAATGCGGGCAAATCAACGCTCATCAATACCTTGGTGGGTGAAGAACGGGTGATTGCCTTTGACATGCCGGGCACGACGCGCGATGCGATTGTGATTCCGTTTGAGCGTGATGGCCGTCGTTATCAGCTGATCGACACCGCAGGCCTGCGCCGCCGGGGAAAGGTCTTTGAGGCGGTTGAGAAGTTCTCGGTGATCAAGACCCTTCAGGCGATTGAGTCCTGCCATGTTGCGATCCTGATGCTTGATGCCCGGCAGGATGTCTCGGACCAGGACGCCCACATTGCAGGCTTTGTGATGGAGGCCGGCCGTGCATTGGTGGTGGCAGTGAATAAATGGGATGGGCTGGATATTGTGGCCCGCGATGAGGTCAAGCGGGTGATGGCCAGGAAACTTCAGTTTCTGCACTGGGCCCGGTTTCATTTCATTTCCGCATTAAAGGGAAACGGCGTGGATGCCTTGATGCGCTCGGTCGATGCCGCCTATGCCGCAGCGACACTGAAACTCTCCACGCCCAAGATCACCCGGGTGCTGCGTGAGGCAGTCGAGCACCAGCAGCCCCCCCGGCATGGCCGGTTTCGACCCAAGCTGCGTTATGCCCACCAGGGGGGCCAGAACCCGCCCATCATCGTGGTGCATGGGAATGCGTTGGAATACGTGTCCGACGTCTACAAGCGCTACTTGGAATCGCGGTTTCGCAAAGTCTTCAAGCTGGAGGGAACGCCCCTCAGGATTGAGTGGAAAACCTCCATCAATCCCTACAAGCCGGATGCGTGATTCCCACCCCTGAAATGGGTATAGTTATTGCTCAACTGATGGAGTCCACAACATGTCACAAAATAAAGGGCAGGCGTTACAAGACCCGTTTTTGAACCTCCTTCGCAAGGAGCATGTTCCTGTCTCGGTGTATCTGGTCAATGGCATCAAACTGCAGGGGCATGTCGAATCGTTTGATCAATACGTGCTGCTGCTGCGTAATACCGTTACCCAGATGGTTTACAAGCATGCTATTTCCACGATTGTTCCGGCCCGTGCCGTGAACTTTACGGCCGAGGGTGAGTCGAGCTGAGCGATCTCGGTTCCGTATCAACGTCGCTTGACGTTGATTTTTCCCGCAATCCCCGCACGGTGCTCGTGGCCCTGACCATCGGATCAGGCCCGGCGCCCGATTTGGGCGAGTTGCAGGCACTTGCTGAGTCGGCAGGCGCGCGGGTGGTTCAGGTGGTGACTGGTCGGCGCGACCGGCCGGATCCGGCTTTGTTCGTGGGGTCTGGCAAGGCCGAGGACATTGTGAGTGCCTGTGCTGAGCATCAGGCGGAACTGGTGATCTTCGATCACACCCTGTCGCCGGGTCAGCAGCGCAACCTTTCCAAGTTGCTCAAACGTCGCGTGATTGATCGGGTGGCCCTGATTCTGGATATCTTCGCTCTGCGGGCCCGAAGCCACGAGGGAAAGTTGCAGGTTGAGTTGGCCCAGCTGGATTACCTCTCTGCGCGACTCGTGCGCGGCTGGACGCACCTGGAGCGGCAAAAGGGGGGAATCGGCCTCCGTGGGCCGGGTGAGACCCAGCTTGAGACCGACCGGCGATTGATCGGCCAGCGTGTGAAGCAGCTCAAGCTTCGGCTATCTGCAGTAGAAAAGCAGCGCAAAAACCGCATGCGCCATCGTCACCGTCAGGGCGCCTTCGCGGTGTCGCTGGTCGGCTATACCAATGCAGGCAAATCCACACTATTTAATGCACTTACCCATGCGGGGGTCTATGCTGCCGATCAGTTGTTCGCAACGCTCGACACCACGAGCCGCCGCGTGTTTCTTGCCCCAGGGGAATTCATGGTGCTCTCCGATACAGTGGGGTTCATTCGGGAATTGCCTCATAGCCTGATCGAGGCCTTTAAATCGACCCTGCATGAGGCCGCAGATGCCGATCTTTTACTGCATGTGATTGATGCCTCCGATCCGGATCGTGAGTTGCACAAGCGGGCCGTCGATCAGGTCTTGGCCGAGGTCGGTGCGGCGGATGTTCCGCGCATTGAGGTCATGAATAAAATCGATTTGGCGGGCGTTTCCTGCCGCTCGGAGTCCGATCCCGAGGGCCGCATTCGTCGTGTCTGGCTCAGTGCACAGACCGGCCTGGGCCTGGATGCCCTGCGCGAGGCTGTGCGCTCCCATGTACCGGCTTTCCCTAGTCCGGACCCCTGGCCCGGTGCTCTCAGCGATAATCTGGGGGCTTTGCAACCCTCCGTTCAATCCCTTCTCTAAAGTCCCATGATGCGACGGCTCAATTGGTCAGTGTTTCGGCGTCTCTTTGCCCTCGGGGATCCCCGCTGGGGCCAATCTGGCTCGGGCCAGGATCGTGAACGGCAGTCTGGCCAGTCCGCTGGCCAATCTCCCGCCGGGAGCGGTTCTGGTCATCAAGAACCTGGCCGTGATGCGCCAAGGCAAGAGCCAAGCGCCGGTGGTGAATCCCGGGATCCGGGTCGTGGTGATCAGCGCCCTCGTGGTGGCAATGAACCGCCCGATCTCGACGAAGTCTGGCGGGATTTCAACCGACGGTTAAGCGGCATGTTCGGTGGCAAAGGCCGCCAGGGTGGGGGATTTGGCGGTGGCGGAGGCCGGGGCGGGGCAGGCGGCGGGGGCTTTAAGTCGCCCTCGGTGAAGACCGGTCCTGCATTTGGGGTGGTGGCCCTTGCAGGCATGTTGTTCTGGCTTGCAACAGGCTTTTACATCGTTCAGGAGGGTCAGTCCTCGTTGGTGTTGCGGTTCGGTGAATACCGCACCACCACGGGTGCAGGATTTCAGTGGCGGCTGCCCTATCCCTTTGAGTCCCACGAGATCGTGAATCTCTCCCAGATCCGCCAGATCACGGTGGGTGTGCGTGGCGGTGGTGCTGCATCTCGTGGCCGGGATTCGCTCATGCTCACCAAAGATGAAAACATGGTGGATCTGCAGTTTGCTGTGCAATACCGCATTGGCAATGCCAAGGATTACTTGTTCAACAATGTCTCGACGGATGACATCGTGTCCCAGGCCGCCGAAACCGTGATGCGCGAGATCGTGGGCCGCAGCATGAGCGATACGGTGCTTTACGAGAACAAGGAAGGCATCGCCCGCGAGGCCTTGGGCGCGATACAGGCGATCGCGGATCGTTATGGCTCGGGTCTCTCGATTGTGGATGTCACGATTCAGAATGCGCAGCCTCCGGAAGAGGTCCAGGCAGCGTTCAGCGATGCGATCAAGGCCGGCCAGGATGCAGAGCGCCTTAAAAACGAGGGCCAGGCCTATGCCAACGACGTGATTCCGCGTGCGCGGGGTTCCGCGGAGCGCCTGATTCAGGAGGCCGAGGGCTATAAAGAGCGTGTGATCGCAACGGCGACTGGTGATGCAGATCGCTTCCGCAAAATCGTGGTGGAGTACAACAAGGCGCCCGCTGTGACACGTGAGCGCATGTACCTGGAGGCCATGCAGCAGGTCTTCACCAATGTGAGCAAAGTCATGGTGGACTCCAAGTCCAACAGCAACCTGTTGTATCTGCCACTCGACAAACTCCTGCAGCAGTCAGCCGCTGCAGCAACGATGACACCGCCTGGTCAGGCCGCTGCTGCTCAATCGCAGGCGGCCACACAACCGGCCCAGCCCGCGAGTGCCGAGACGCCGCCAGCACCTGCGGCACCGAGCTCTGGCCCCAGCCTGCGTGATCGCCTAAGGGAGGCCCGCTGATGAACAAACTATTTACCGCCATTACAGCGCTGATCATTGTGGTGCTGGCCGCAGGCTCGTGCATCTATGTGGTGGATCAGCGGCAATATGCCATCGTGTTTGCCTTGGGTGAGATCAAGGAAGTGGTCAATAAGCCTGGCCTGTATTTCAAGTTGCCGCCACCGTTTCAGAATGTTGTTTATGTCGAGAAGCGGATCCTCACCATCGACACGCCCGAGATTGATCGGTTCATCACCAGCGAAAAACAAAACGTGTTGGTTGATACCTATGTGAAGTGGCGTGTCGTGGATCCAAAGGAATACTGGGTCTCGGTGGCTGGCCGTCCGGCGGGTGCAGCGGACCGCATCTCGCGCAGTCTTCGCGACGCGCTCAACAATGAAATCGCCAAACGCACGGTCAATGAAGTGATTTCCGCCTCCCGTGAGCAGGTCATGACCGGTATTCGCGAGCGTGTCAATGCGGATGCGCAGCGGCTTGGTGTGGAGGTGGTCGATGTTCGTATCAAGCGCGTAGATCTCGCAGATGAAATTCGCGATTCCGTGTTTCGTCGTATGGAGTCCGAGCGCAAAGCAATTGCCAATGAACGCCGTTCCTCCGGCGCTGCTGAATCGGAAAAAATTCGCGCCAATGCGGACCGCCAGCGTGAAGTCTTGCTGGCCCAGGCCTATCGCCGTGCCCAGAGCATCATGGGTGATGGCGATGCGCGTTCCACCGCGCTGTATGCCTCATCTTTCGGGCAGAACCCGGAATTCGCCTCTTTCTATCGCAGCCTGCAGGCCTACCGCGAGAGCTTTAAGAGCAAGTCGGATGTGATTGTTGCTGATCCTCAGTCGGATTTCTTCCGTTACTTCCGTTCATCAGGCGCCCGCGCTTCCGGTGGGCCGACTGCCGGTTCCGGCACGGCCAACTCCAACAGCAAATAAGACGCGCGGATGCCTGCCTGGCTGCTTCCCGACCAGATTTCGGACATTCTGCCCGCAGAGGCCACCCGACTGGAGGCCCTGCGGCGTCGCTTGCTCGACCTCTATGCGAGCTATGGCTATGCCCTGGTCCAGCCGCCGCTGATTGAACATGTTGAATCGCTCATGCTGGATCAGGCACGAGACCTGGATCTCCGCACCTTCAAGGTGGTTGATCAGGCCAGTGGCCGCTTATTGGGCCTTCGTGCTGACATTACGCCGCAGGCTGCCCGCATTGACGCGCATCAGATCCAAAACCAGGGGGTGACGCGGCTCTGTTATGCCGGGTCGGTGCTGCATGCACAGCCCGCGGGGCTGTTGTCGTCGCGTGAACCGGTTCAGGTGGGCTGTGAATTGTTCGGCCACGATGGCTTAGAGGCCGATCTGGAGGTGCAGGAACTCGCGCTTGCCTCGCTGGATGCGGCCGGCATTCAGAAGGTCCGGCTTGATCTCTCGCATCGGGGTGTGTTCCTTGCCTTGCGCGATCGTGATCCGGGTTTGGCAGGCTGTGAATCCGATGTGCTCGCGGCCCTACAGTCTAAGGATCGTGTGCGTCTGTCGTCATTGTTGCCGCAGGTGTCGTCGGAGTCTGCTAAGGCATTGACTGCGCTGATCGATCTTTATGGCGCAGCCAGTGGCAAAGACAGTGTGATCGATCGTGCACGTGGTGTGTTGCCCGCGCTTGGTCCCATTACCGAGGCCTTGGATCGCCTTCAGGCGGTCGCCAATTCCGCCATGTTTACCGAGCACCCCCAGTGTGTGTTGACAGTTGATCTGGCCGATCTTCGTGGCTACCGTTATCACAATGGGGTCATGTTCTCGATTTATTGCGATGGCCTTCCCAATGCCGTAGTGCGGGGTGGTCGCTACGATGGCGCAGGTAAAGGGTTCGGCCGTGCACGGCCTGCAACAGGCTTTAGCCTGGAGTTGCGGGAGCTTTTGGAAATCGCCCAGTTTGGGGGTGCTGGTGGCATTGAATCGGCGCCGGTGGCCGCTCCTTGGCAGGATGACCAGGCCCTGCGACTCGCCATTGCAGGCTTACGGCAGAGCGGCCGGGCCGTGATTCGTCTTCCTGATGCAGAATTGAGTGTGTGGTCTGGCGATCGGCTCACTTTTCAGTCCGGCCGTTGGATCGTTGCATAACTCAAGTCAGGATAAAAGTATGTCGGCAGGAATCACTGCAGCAAGGTCTGCGGGCCAGGGCAGGAA
>VERJ01000038.1 GCA_018882795.1 Burkholderiaceae bacterium
ATATCACAGGGCACATAGACATCGGGAAGGAAATGCATTTCGACCTTCACAAGCCCGTCGCCCTGGCACGCCTCACAACGCCCCCCTTTCACATTGAATGAGAAGCGGCCCGTGTCGTAGCCGCGCTCACGCGCCGTGGTGGTTTGCGCGAAGAGCTCTCGAATGGGTGTGAAGAGTCCGGTATAGGTAGCGGGATTGCTGCGCGGTGTGCGGCCGATTGGGCTCTGATCGACATTAATCACTTTGTCGAAGTGATCCAGGCCCTCAATCGATTCATGGACTGCTGGTTCCGTGTTCGAGCCATAGATCTTTTTTGCTGCTGCGGCATAGAGCGTGTCATTGATCAGCGTGGATTTCCCCGATCCGGAGACACCGGTCACGCAGACCATCAGGCCGCAGGGAATCTCGGCCGTGACATGCTTGAGATTGTTTCCATGAGCGCCGATCACTCTTAGCCAGCGCTCAGTGGGCTGATACCGGGTCGCGGGGACGGCAATGCTCCGTTGCCCCCCAAGATACTGGCCAGTGAGTGAGCGGTGATCCGCCATGATGCTGTCCGGTGCGCCCAGAGCGACTACTTCGCCCCCATGCGCGCCAGCGCCGGGTCCCATGTCGATCACGAAGTCTGCGGATCGGATTGCGTCTTCATCGTGTTCTACCACGATCACGGTGTTGCCGAGATCGCGCAACGCGCGTAGCGTATCGAGCAGACGATCGTTGTCACGCTGATGCAATCCGATGGAGGGTTCATCCAGCACATACATCACGCCCGAGAGGCCTGCGCCAATCTGGCTGGCCAGCCGGATGCGCTGGCCCTCACCACCCGAGAGTGTGGCCGCAGGCCGATCCAGCGTGAGATAGTCCAGGCCAACATTGATCAGGAATCCCAGCCGTGCCAGGACTTCAGAAAGAATTTTCTCGCCAATGGCGGCCTTCATGCCGGCGAGTTGAAGATCGCGCAGTTTTTCCGCAGTCTGGGCCAGGGGCATGCACATGAGACTAGGCAAATCAGTGTCATGGCCCGGCGCACCGATGCGTACAAACCGGGCCTCGCGTTTCAGTCGCGTGCCGGCACAGGTCGGACAGGCTTTGGTGCTGCGATAGCGGCCCAGCTCTTCTTTTACCGCTACAGAGTCAGTTTCGCACCAGCGGCGTTCCAGATTGGGGAGTATGCCTTCGAAGGGATGCTCCCGCATCACAATCTTTCCACGATCTCCGGGGTAGCGAAGGGGCAGGGATTCTTCGCCTGAGCCGTGCAGCAGTACATCGCGGATTTTCTGAGGCAATTCTTCGAATGGCGTTTCCAGATCGAAGCGGTAGTGTTCAGACAGGCTCTGCAGCAGCTGAAAATAAAATGCGTTGCGACGATCCCATCCCTTGATTGCGCCGGAGGCCAGGCTGAGTTGCGGAAACTGCACGACCCGCTTTGCATCGAAAAAGTCCACCATGCCAATACCATCGCATTCGGTGCAAGCTCCGATGGGGTTGTTGAAAGAAAAAAGAGCGGGCTCGAGATCTTTCAGACTGAAGCCGCAATCAGGGCAGGCGAATTTTGTGGAAAACACATGGCTGCTTGCCAACGAAGCTGTTGTCTCTTCCGGTGGTTCGCACAGCAGTAATGCCCTGCCCTCGCCGAGTCTCAGCGCTGTTTCAAGTGATTCGGCCAATCGCTGCCCGGCATCCGGTTTGACGCGAAGCCGATCAATGATCACGTCAATCGAATGCTTCTGGTGCTTGTTGAGTCCAACCACCTGATCGATATCGCAAATGACTGGGTGCTGGTGTTCAGTCTGAATTCGGATCCTCACATAACCTTGGGCCCGCAGGCCATTGATCAGATCGTGATGCTCGCCCTTGCGATTCGATAGGACCGGCGCCATGACGGTGAGTTTGGATTGCGGCATCCAGCCCAGCACTTGATCGACCATCTGGGAGATGGTCTGGGATTCGAGCCGATGCTGGGGATGGTCGGGGCAGTGGGGCACACCTGCCCGCGCAAATAAAAGCCTCAGGTAGTCGTGGATCTCGGTCACAGTGCCCACGGTGGAGCGCGGGTTGTGGCTGCTTGCCTTTTGCTCAATGGCAATCGCAGGGGAGAGGCCCTCGATCAAATCGACATCCGGTTTTTCCATCAGCTGCAGGAACTGGCGGGCATAGGCCGAGAGCGACTCGACATAGCGGCGCTGGCCCTCTGCATACAGGGTGTCGAAGGCGAGCGATGATTTGCCCGACCCAGATAGGCCCGTGATCACGATCAGTTGATGCCGCGGAATATCGACATCAATATTTTTCAGATTATGGGTCCGGGCGCCGCGCACCCGGATAGCGGATTGCATCTTTATTGCTCTTGATCTCAGATAAATGTCGGCCTGCGCTTGGGGCTACTGAGGGCAAAAGGCCAATCGACTACTATAACCCTTGGCTATGACGAAAGCATCTTCAAAGATCCGGTTCACATCCCAGGAGTGGCGTGCCTGCCTGGCGCTGTCCATGTTGTATGGCCTGCGTATGCTGGGACTTTTCTTGGTGTTTCCCGTGCTGGCCGCCGAGTCGCGTGGCCTGGCCGGTGGCACCGACCCGGTCTGGGTCGGTATCGCTGTCGGCGTCTATGGATTAACTCAGGCCATGTTGCAGATTCCATTTGGCATGGCCTCGGATCGTTATGGACGTCGTCGTGTGATTTTGGTGGGGCTTGGGGTGTTTGCCCTGGGCAGTTTTGTTGCTGCCGTGGCGTCCTCCATTGCGTGGTTATCAGTGGGTCGGGCCCTGCAGGGGGCCGGTGCCATCTCTGCCGCGGTCACCGCCTTTCTTGCGGACTCCACGCGGGATGAAGTCCGCACTCGTGCCATGGCGATGATTGGCGGAACAATCGGCCTGGCCTTTGCATTGTCGTTGATCGTGGCTCCTGCGTTGTCGGCGGTAATGGGCATGTCGGGGCTGTTCTGGATGACGGGTCTGCTGGTGCTGATGGCCATGATTCCTGTTGTTCGGATGGCAGAACCGCCCCGGCGTAAAACCACTGACTATTCAATGGCACAGGCCCGCAAGACCGTGCTGACCAATGGCCAGTTGATGCGTCTGAATTTTGGCATCTTCATGATCCACATGACACAGACCGCCATTTTTGTTGTGGTGCCGCTCGCACTAATTCAAATGGGGCTCGCACTGCCCGAGCATTGGCAGGTCTATCTTCCTGTGGTGTTGCTGTCGTTTGGTTTGATGATTGCGCCGATTTTCTGGGCTGAGCGCACCGGAAAAAACAAACCGGCCTTCCTTGCGGCAATCGCATTGATGGGTGCTTCAATTCTGGGGTTTGCTGTTTTGCCACAGATGCTCTGGGTATGGATGGCCGTGTTACTGCTCTTTTTCACGTCTTTCAATGTGTTGGAGGCCTTTCTTCCCTCTTGGGTGTCACGGATCGCGCCGCCCGAGCACCGTGGCCTGGCTCTTGGGGTCTACAACACCACCCAGTCCCTGGGCCTCTTTTCGGGCGGGTTGCTTGGGGGTGCCATGACCAAGGCCTTCGGCCCGGCAGCGGTCTACTGGGCTTGCGCCGCCACAATCCTGGTTTGGGGCATGATCTCGTTTGGGTTGAAAGAGTTGGGGCCAAGGACCCCCCGGCCGGCTTAGCCGAATGCCGTATGTTCGGAGCCGCTGATTGCATCCAAGCTGTTCCTTGTCCCAATACCGGGCGTTTTTTCAGGAGATGAATCTATGTTGATGGTTGGAGTTGCACGAGTAGGAAACGAGCCTGTTGCACGTTACACGCCAGATGGCAAGGCAGTGATGGATATTTCATTGGCCTTCGATTACGGCCGCAAAGGCAGTGATGGCCGTCGGCCTACCCAGTGGGTCAATGCCAGCATGTGGGGTGACCGTGTCGAGCGGCTTCAGCCTTATCTATCCAAGGGCTCCCAGGTGTTCGTTACCTTGTCTGAGCCCCATATCGAGACTTATGAGAAAAAAGATGGCAGCGGCCAGGGTTTTTCTCTGCGGGCTCGGGTAACGGAGCTTGAGTTTGTGGGTGGCCGTCGAGACGAGTCTTCAGGCGAATCGGCTGAGTCTGGCGCCGCCCCCGCGGCGGCTCGGCCGGCTAAGTCTGCAGTCAAGGGCACTGGGTTTGATGAACTCGATGACGACATTCCCTTCTAAGTACCAACCAGCCCGCAAATCCAAGCGGGCTGGCGCCCAATTGCCCCTTCTGGGTCCAAGCCTCGGGTAAAATCATTCGCTATTCAACAGTTCTTGCGCCGCCCTCTGCGGCGCGCGTTTTTTTGAGCGGACCTAAGAACCATGCCGATCTACGCCTACCGTTGTGAGGGTTGCGGGTTTCAGAAAGACGCCCTGCAAAAACTCTCTGATCCTCCCTTAGTGGACTGCCCTGAGTGCGGTCGGTCCAGGCTTGTCAAACAAGTCACTGCTGCCGGATTCGCCCTAAAGGGAACCGGATGGTATGTGACTGATTTTCGTGATTCGGGCAAGAAGTCGGGCACTGCTGAGACCCAAAAGGCTGATACAGCTGCCCCCGCAGCATCTGGTGCATCGGCCGGATCCGAGCCAACCTCCAGCTCAACCCAACCTGCCTCCGGTGATACGGCGCCATCAACTGCGACAACATCGTCTTCACCCGCGGGCTCAAGCGTAGCCTCATCTGCCGGTGCGGGATCGGCCTAGGAAAAGCTGCCAATGCAAATCCTGCGGACCCATTTCAAGCGCTATCTTTTGGCGGGATTGCTGCTCTGGACTCCCCTCGCGATCACGATCTGGCTGATCACCTGGGTGTTTGACATTCTGGATAGTGTATTGCCTCAGGCCCTGCGCTCTGAGGTGCTCTTTGGCGTGCACATCCCGGGCTTTGGGGTGCTGGTGGTGGTGCTGTTGATTCTGCTCACCGGGTTTCTTGCCGCAAATCTGATTGGTCAAAAGCTGCTCGAGGTCTGGGAAGGGGTGATGAAACGTATTCCCCTTTTTCGCTCGATCTACTCCTCGGTCAAGCAGGTCAGTGACACCATCCTCTCGCCCAACGGCCAGGCCTTTCGGCAGGCTGTGCTGATTCAATATCCCCGCCAAGGCCTTTGGACCATCGCGTTTCTCACAGGCACACCCTCCTCGGACATTGCCTCCCATCTGCCTGCGGAATGTGTGTCTGTCTATGTGCCGACAACGCCCAACCCGACTTCTGGATTTTTTCTGATGGTGCCCCGGTCCGATGTGATTGAGCTCTCTATTGGGGTGGATGCGGCGCTGAAATACGTGGTGAGCATGGGCACGGTGCCGCCCCTGCCGAAGTCGTAAAGCTGTTGTAAACATTTGAATTCAGGAAATACTATGCGATCCCAATACGCCGGCTCGGTCTGCACTGAGCAGCTTGGACAGACCGTCACACTCTGTGGCTGGGTACACCGTCGCCGTGATCATGGCGGTGTGATTTTTATCGATCTTCGCGATCGCGAGGGCCTGGCGCAGGTGGTCTGCGATCCGGATCGGCCCGAGATGTTCAAGACTGCCGAGGCCTTGCGCAATGAGTTCTGCATTCAGATTATGGGTCTCGTGCGCCGCAGGCCAGAGGGCACCACCAACGCATCTCTGAAGAGCGGGGAGATAGAGATCCTCTGCCACGAGATCACGATCCTCAATCCTTCGGTCACGCCGCCCTTTCAGCTTGATGATGATCATCTCTCTGAGACTACGCGACTGACGCACCGCGTGCTTGATCTGCGCCGTCCACTGATGCAGAGAAATCTCATGCTGCGTTATCGGGTGGCGATGGAAGCGCGCCGCTATCTTGATGCCGAGGGATTCATTGATGTCGAGACTCCGATGCTCACCAAATCCACACCCGAAGGCGCAAGGGACTATCTGGTGCCTTCCCGTGTGAATGCGGGTCAGTTTTTTGCGCTGCCCCAGTCCCCCCAGTTATTCAAGCAGCTGCTGATGGTGTCGGGTTTTGATCGCTACTATCAGATCACCAAGTGTTTCCGAGATGAAGATCTGCGCGCCGACCGTCAGCCGGAATTCACACAGATCGACTGCGAGACATCTTTTCTGACCGAATCCCAGATTCGGGATCTTTTTGAGCGCATGATTCGCCATGTGTTCAAGGTGGCGATTGACACAAGCCTGCCCGAACCATTTTCGGTCATGACCTATACCGAGGCCATGCAGCGTTTCGGGTCAGATAAACCGGATCTACGTGTGAAGTTGGAATTCACTGAGTTAACAGATGTCATGAAGTCGGTGGATTTCAAAGTCTTTTCCGAACCTGCCAACCATCCTAAGGGGCGGGTCGCGGGCCTGCGTGTTCCGGGGGGGGCAGCGATTTCTCGGGGGGATATTGATGCCTACACCGAGTTCGTCAAGATTTATGGCGCCAAGGGCCTGGCCTGGATCAAGGTTAACGAGCGCGCAAAGGGTCGTGATGGCCTGCAATCACCGATTGTGAAAAATCTCCATGACGAAGCCATCGCTGCGATTCTGGATCGTTCTCAAGCGCAGGATGGCGATCTGATTTTCTTCGGAGCCGACAAGGCCAAAGTCGTCAACGACGCCCTTGGTGCGCTCCGGCTCAAGGTAGGCCACAGCGAATTCGCGAAACAGCATGGCCTGTTCGAGGCGGGATGGAAGCCACTCTGGGTGGTGGATTTCCCAATGTTCGAGCACGATGAGGAAGAGGATCGATGGGTCGCTGTGCATCATCCTTTCACCTCTCCCAAGGATGGCCACGAGAATCTCATGGATACTGATCCTGGTCAGTGCTTGGCCAAGGCCTATGACATGGTGCTCAACGGATGGGAGTTGGGGGGTGGCTCTGTGCGAATTCACCGCGAGGAGGTCCAGAGCAAGGTCTTTCGTGCGCTGAAAATTGGTCCGGAAGAGGCCCGGGCTAAATTTGGTTTCCTGCTTGATGCCCTGCAGTACGGAGCGCCTCCTCATGGTGGAATAGCCTTTGGTCTGGACCGCCTGGTAACGCTCATGACCGGCGCAGAGAGCATTCGGGATGTGATCGCATTTCCCAAGACTCAGCGGGCCCAGTGCCTGCTGACACAGGCACCTTCACCCGTGGATGAGAAGCAGCTCAGGGAGTTGCATATCCGACTGCGTGAGGCGCCGAAGATCGCAGGTTAAGCGTGTTGTGGGGTGCGCTGGGCTACGCAGCCCTTGCGGTGGTGAGTGGTGGCGCACTCGGCCTGCTTCGGGGTGCTGCGGCACTGGCGGTGCATCCCGCTGCACTACTCGCGCCTTTTGCCTTGGCCGCAGGAGTGTTGATTGTGATGCTTCGTTTCTATCCATTTCCGAAATTTCTTCAGGTCTCATTGTGGCGCCAGTTGCTTTTTGGGATGACGATCCTGCTCTCTACAACGCTTCTGGTGCTCGCCTCGGAATCGATTCTGATTTTTAATTGGCCTTCGGCCGCAGGGCTTGTTGCGGGTACCGGTGCAGGCCTCGCACTGGTTGGCGCCTGGATTGAGCGCGATGCCAGTGCCTCGGGCATAAAGCTTGCTGTGCTGTTGCTTTATGTCGCAGCAGCTCTGGTGGCGATCTCGACACTTTTTGGTCTGTTGCCGCCATCAGCCTTCTGGGTGGTGAGTGCAATCATTCCCGCCTGGCAGACCCGTCGTCTGGTTATCCGCGAGGAGCTTCAGGCTTCGGCCAGACTGCTCAACGCTGCAAGTCGGATGTTCGTTGGTGTGCTGGCGTTGGCTTTGGTCTGGCCGGCTGTCTTGCTGTATCGATAAACACAATACAGGTGGGTCGTGGGCGATGGCTGGAAACAAGATTCCCGAGTCTGTGCTGGTAGTGATTCATGCGCCAGATATGTCGGTGCTCTTGTTGGAGCGCGCCGATCATCCGGGATTTTGGCAGTCAGTCACAGGGAGTCGCGATTCTTATGACGAACCGTTGATGGAATCAGCTCGCCGGGAGCTCTATGAGGAGACTGGCATTAAGGCCGGAGCCGGGGGCTATGGTCAGCTTATTGACTGGCACTTCTCGCAGGTTTATGAAATCTATCCCCATTGGCGGCACCGTTATCCCGAGGGGGTGACTGAAAACGTGGAGCATGTATTCAGTATCTGCGTACCTCGTGAGGTGACGATACGGCTTGCGCCACGAGAGCATCTCAGCAGCATGTGGTTGCCTTGGCAAGAGGCCGCTGAGCATTGTTTTTCCTGGAGCAATGCGAAGGCGATTCGCGAACTGCCATCGCGCTTTGCGCCTGACTAGTTAAGTCAGAATCGTTAATGGAATCTCCACTGATACTCCTGCAAGGGGGAAAAGAGTATTTCCCCGCAGTGATCGCCGCCATTCGCGATGCGCGCACCACAATTTATATTGAGTCGTATCTGATTCATGATGATCCGGCAATTCGCGAGGTTCTTGGGGCTTTAATTGATGCAAGCGGCCGTGGGGTGGAGGTATTTCTTTTGCTCGATGGTTTCGGCGCAGCTCAGGACGCCGACTGGGTCAGGAGTCTGCTCACACCCCACAATATTCAAGTGGAGTTGTATCGGCCAGGCCTGAGATGGTTGGCGCCACACACTTGGCGTCGTTTGCACCGCAAGCTGGTGATGATTGATGAACGCGTCGGTTTTGTTGGGGGCATTAACCTCATTGGTGACTGTGTCGACCCGACAAGGGGCAATCTGCCTGGGCCACGTCTTGATTTCGCAGTTCAGGTGACATCGTATCGGCCCATCTCAGCGATCTCTCGAGCGATGCGTAGGCTTTGGTGGCGGGTGAGTCTGCGCAATGCATTTCGGGGCAGTCTAGGTCGACTGCTTGCGCATGATCGGCGCCAGGCGGAACTTGTGGTGTTACGTGAAGCCTGGCGTCGAACGCGTCGACATCTGCGCTGGCGGGGCCCGCCTGCACGGCGTCATGCCTCGCGTCGTGCCCGGCTGCTGCTTCGCGATAATTTCCGGAATCGACGTGATATTGAGCGCTGGTACCTGTCCAGAATAGAGTTTGCAGCGCGTGAGATTCTGATTGCCAATGCTTATTTCGTGCCCACGTTTCGCTTTCGTCAGGCGCTGATCCGGGCAGCAACTCGCGGTGTTCGGGTGCGGCTGCTGATTCAAAGTAGCAATGATCAGTGGTGGACGCATTGGGCGACCCAGGCCCTGATCGGCGAGTTGGTCGCGGCTGGCGTGATGGTCTTTGAATACACAGAAAGCTTTTTGCATGCCAAGGTGGCAGTGATTGACGATGCCGTCACCGTGGGATCTTCCAATATTGATCCGTTTTCGCTGATGTTTTCCCTGGAGGCCAATCTGGTGGCCGTGGACCCCGCGATTGCTGAGAATCTGCGTGCGCGTCTTGAGTCTGCGATTAGCAATGCGTCTCGCCGCCTGCAGCCTGCCGCCCAGTATCGTGGCCCTGTGCGTGCGCTTGCGCGAAGAATTAGTCTCACATTTGCCTTGATGGCCCTGCGGATATTTATCGCCTTTAGTGGGCAGGCGTTTCGGATTCGCTGAGATGCAGAAACGCACTTTTTCAGGCAGCAGGTTTTATGGTGTGGATTTCAGTTCTGCACCCACCGTGCGTAAACCCATCACCATCGCAGTAGGGCATGTTAGCCCGGGACAATATGTCCTGGAGCAGATCGTGTCGGTGCCCAGCCTGGCTGCATTTGAAGACTTTCTAAACCATGCGGGTCCGTGGGTTGCGGGCTTTGATCTCCCGTTTAGCATGCCGCGGCCATTGATTGAGCATTACGGGTGGCCCACCCTATGGCCGGAGTTTATCCAGTGGTATGGCGAGCAGCCTCGGCCAGTATTGCGTGAACATTTCAAGGCCTTTTGCGATGGTCGGCCCATTGGCAGCAAATATGTCTATCGCAGGACTGATCGGCCTGCGGGGTCAAGCCCCGCCATGCGCTGGACGAACCCACCCGTGGCATGGATGGCGCATGCGGGTGCGCCGCGCATTCTGCGTGCCGGGCTGCACGTGCCGGGTCTGCGGCCGGTCTCTGGTGCTTTACAGCGCGTGGCGCTTGAGGCCTATCCCGGATTCACGGCACGGCAGGTCTGTCGCGACTCCTATAAAAGCGATGAGCCCGCCAAGCAGACTGATGCACGTCGGCAGGCCCGCCGTGCCATCCTGCGGGCCCTGATAGTAGGTAAGGCGGGGCTGAGCTGTCGACTGATTGCATCGCCAGGCTGGCAGCGCCGCATGATTGATGATGGATCCGGTGATTTGATGGATGCGGCAATATGCGCCATGCAGGCCGCCCATGCCGCTACCCTGCCGAACTATGGATTTCCTGAGGATATTGATCCGCTGGAAGGGTGGATCGCATCAGTGCCCACGGCTTGAAGATGGCAACCCATACAAAAGTTGTCTCGCGCGGCAGCAGTCTGTGCTTTCGCTAAGATTGAACCATGCGACATTTCACTTCGGCTGAGCGGCCCACGAAGACTTACCCATTACCTCTCGGAGCTCCGAGGGGCGAGTGGCAGACACTGAGGGCCCTGCTGCCCTATCTCTGGCAGTACAAGTGGCGTGTGGGTATTGCACTTTCCTGTCTCGTGTTGGCGAAGCTGGCCAACGTGGCTGTACCCATCGTGCTCAAAGATATCGTGGACGCGGTGAGTCAGGCCCCAGGGTTGACGATGGTGATCGTGCCGATCGGCCTAATTGCGGCCTATGGTCTGATGCGGGTGCTGGCCACACTGTTTACGGAATTGCGTGAGGTGGTCTTTGCCCGGGTGACGCAGCAGGCGGTGCGACGCATCGCCTTGCAGGTCTTTGAGCATCTGCATGCCCTGTCGCTACGTTTTCATCTGGAGCGGCAGACTGGCGGGCTGACCCGGGACATTGAGCGCGGCACACGCGGGGTGTCGAGCCTTGTGTCGTTCACGCTGTATTCGATTCTGCCGACCATCATCGAGGTGACGATGGTGCTGGCCTGGCTGATCTTTCATTACGAGATATGGTTTGCGGCTATTACCGTGGTCGCACTTGCGGTGTACGTGGTCTATACCATTGTGGTCACCAACTGGCGAACTAATTTTCGTCGTGAGATGAATGATCTGGATTCCCGCGCCAACACCCGTGCGGTTGATTCCTTACTGAATTACGAGACTGTTAAATATTTCAATAACGAGGCCTTTGAGGCCCACCGCTACGACCGAAGCATGGAGCGTTGGCAGGAAGCGGCCATCAAAAGCCAGACGTCGCTGTCTGTTTTGAATGTTGGCCAGTCTCTGATTATTTCTGTAGCAGTGACGCTCATGGTCTGGCGGGCGACTCTGGGTGTGGTTGAGGGCCGCATGACGCTTGGCGATCTGGTGCTGGTCAATGCATTCATGATTCAGCTTTATATCCCCTTGAATTTTCTTGGGGTGCTGTATCGCGAAATCAAGCAGAGCCTGGCCGATATGGAACGGATGTTTGGTCTGATGGCTGAGCACCGCGAGGTCGATGATCGTTCGGATGCACAGCCCTTGGCACTTATGAGCGGCGAGGTGGTGTTTGATCAGGTCTCGTTTGCCTATGAGTCCACCCGCCCGATCTTGCATGATGTGAGTCTGGTCTTGCCTGCTGGCAAGACCACGGCGGTGGTGGGATCCTCTGGTGCGGGCAAGTCCACGCTGTCTCGGCTGCTCTATCGCTTTTATGACATTGATTCAGGTGCGATTCGCATTGATGGCCAAGAGATTCGACAGATCACCCAGGCCAGTCTGCGTTCGTCCATCGGGATTGTTCCTCAGGATACGGTGCTGTTTAATGACACACTGGAATACAACATCCGCTACGGCCGGCCAGATGCGACAGATGCCGAGGTCGCTGGGGTGGCCGATGCCGCCCACCTATCGCGATTCATTGCCTCGCTGCCAGAGGGCATGCGGACCCGCGTTGGAGAGCGTGGATTAAAACTCTCCGGCGGTGAAAAACAGCGTGTTGCGATTGCGCGGGCTTTGCTCAAGCGGCCTGCGATCTTGATCTTTGATGAGGCGACATCGGCACTGGATTCCGAGTCGGAGAAGGCCATTCAGCAGGAGCTCATGGAGATTTCTCGGGGACGCACCACCTTGGTGATTGCCCATCGGCTCTCCACCATTGTGGATGCTGATCAGATCGTTGTGCTGGAGGGTGGCCGGATTGTGGAGCGGGGTCGACATGCTGAGTTGATTGCCCGGGGTGGTCGCTATGCGGAGCTATGGGAGTTGCAGGCCAGGGAGGCAAGGCAGAGCCCCTGATGTGTGCGCGGATAAGTAATCTCCCGGGGGTGATTAGACATAGTGTTTTGTGATCATGTCAGTATTCTTTGTTTCGTTATACGTTTCCGCTCTCGCGAAAGGAATTGTCCGTATGAAAAGACAGATCGTTGTACTCATGGTGGGTCTGAGTTCAATCGGATTGGCTGCATCTGCCCAGGCCGATACGCTGGCAAAAATCAAATCCAGCGGCAGCGTCACCATGGGCGTGCGTGAGTCCTCCGGGGCTTTGTCCTACACCACGGGCGAGGGGAAATTCGCAGGCTTTCATGTCGAGATCTGTGAGCGGGTCTTGGGTGATATTCAAAAACAACTCGGTTCCTCCAAGTTGCTGATTAAGTATCAGCCGGTCACCTCCCAGAATCGTATTTTGCTGGTCCAGAATGGCACCGTGGATATTGAATGCGGGTCGACGACCAACAATGCCACGCGCCAAAAGGATGTGGCCTTTGCAGTAACGACCTATGTTGAAGAAGTCCGCATCGCAGTCAAGGCCAATTCCGGGATTACCTCTATTAATCAACTCAATGGCAAGAAGGTCGCCACTACCACTGGCACCACTTCCGTCCAGCATCTGCGCAAGCATGAGCGTGCTACCGGTGTGAACTTTGAGGAAGTCTTTGGCAAAGACCATGCGGATAGTTTCCTGCTCCTTGAGTCTGGACGAGCCGATGCC
This sequence comes from Burkholderiaceae bacterium, assembly GCA_018882795.1. Lineage (GTDB taxonomy): Bacteria > Pseudomonadota > Gammaproteobacteria > Burkholderiales > Burkholderiaceae_A > Lacustribacter. The sequence goes on from VERJ01000038.1 coordinate 12,895, forward strand.
TTCGTAATGGATGGATCGATTTTGGCCGGCAATATTGCCAACGCGAAGAATCCCGGCGATTTTCGCATCGTGGGCGAGGTGCTGTCGGTTGAGCCGATTGCCATCATGCTGCGCAAAGATGACCCTAACTTTAAAAAGGCGGTCGATGACAGCATTAAAAAGATGATGAAGGATGGCACGCTGGCAAAGCTCTGGAATAAATGGTTCGAATTACCAATTCCGCCACGCAATGTGAAAGTGGGCTTGGCCCTGTCAGAGAGCACCAAAAACGCCTGGGCCAATCCGAATGACAAACCGATGGAAGACTACGCCAAGAAGTGAGCTGAGTCGTATCCACCTGGTCGTATTGACCCCCTCACGGCCATGCCCGGAAGGGGTTTTCATTTTGACGGTAGCGGGGTAAGTTTCTACTGATGACTTGGGACTGGCAGGTATTTCTTCAAGATACAGGCGCGGATCAGACCTATCTGGAGTGGATGATTTCGGCTTGGGGCTGGACGCTGTCAGTCGCACTCCTTGGCCTGGTCATTGCTCTCGTGGCGGGTGCAGTCGTGGGCACGCTCAGAACACTTCCTGGTGATCGGGTTCTCTCCCGGACTTTGAGTGCAGTGAGTTATATCTGGGTGGAGCTCTTTCGCAATGTTCCGCTGCTTGTTCAGGTCTTCATCTGGTACCACGTGGTACCGGCGCTCTTTCCACTACTTAAGGGCCTGCCGAGTTTTCTGCTGGTCGTCGCGGCTCTGGGTCTGTTTACATCAGCACGCGTTGCAGAGCAGGTCAGGGCAGGGATTCAGTCGTTGCCTCGTGGTCAGCGGCAGGCGGCCATGGCCCTGGGCATGACCACCTTCCAATCTTATCGATTGGTCCTTCTGCCCATGGCATTTCGCATCATCGTTCCGCCGCTGACATCTGAGTCGATGAATATCATCAAGAATTCCTCGGTGGCGTTTGCCGTGTCTGTTGCGGAGCTCACGCTCTTTGCGCTGCAGGCGCAAGAGGAGACTTCTCGCGGTATTGAGGTGTATCTGGCAGTTACCACGCTGTATATGCTGACCGCGTTTGCGGCGAATCGTCTGATGGCCTTTATTGAACACCGTGTACGCGTACCAGGCCTGATTATTGCTGGCCAGTCGGGGGCCCACTGAGATGAATCTGGACCTGAGTTTTTATTCCTGGGAAGTCATTAGCCGCTACATCCTGCAAGGGTTTCGTTTCAGTATTCAACTTACGGTGGTAGCCACCATCGGTGGCCTGATTTTTGGCACCCTGCTGGCCCTGATGCGGCTCTCCTCGGTACGCTGGCTGCAACTGTCCGCGGCCGCCTATGTCAATGTCATGCGGTCGATTCCGCTGGTAATGGTGATTCTCTGGTTTTTTCTGTTGATTCCTTTTCTGATTGGCAAACCAATTGGTGCAGAACTGTCTGCCACGATCACCTTTATCGCATTCGAGGCGGCCTATTTCTCCGAGATCATGCGGGCGGGTATTCAGTCGATCCCGCGGGGCCAGATATTTGCGGGTCAGGCCCTGGGCATGACCTATGGGCAGAATATGCGGCTGATCGTGCTGCCCCAGGCTTTTCGCAATATGCTGCCAGTGGTGCTGACCCAGACCATCATCCTGTTTCAGGACACGTCTCTGGTCTATGCGATTGGTGCTTATGATTTGCTCAAGGGCTTTGAGCTGGCAGGAAAAAACTACGGCCGCCCGATCGAGGCCTATCTTCTGGCAGCCATTGTGTATTTCGTGATTTGTTTTGCCTTGTCCACGCTCGTCAGACACCTGCAGGCAAGGATCGCCATCATTCGATAGGAAGCAATCACCGCCATGGCCATGATTGAATTCAAAAATATTAGCAAGTGGTACGGCCAGTTTCGCGTCCTTACAGATTGCTCTACCCAACTCGAAAAGGGCCAGGTTGTGGTGGTCTGCGGCCCATCGGGCTCAGGAAAATCTACCCTGATCAAATGCGCCAACGCTCTTGAGCCTTTTCAAGAGGGCGAACTGCTAATCAATGGGGTGTCTGTGGGCGACCCCAAGACTGATCTGCCCAGGCTGCGTTCCCAGATCGGCATGGTGTTTCAACACTTTGAGCTCTTTCCCCATTTGAGCGTGATGGAAAATCTCACCATTGGACAGATCAGGGTTCTGGGAAGAGGCGCACAAGAGGCTGATACCAAGGCGTTTGCATTGTTGGAGCGGGTCGGCCTTTCCGCCCATGCAACAAAATTCCCGGGCCAGCTCTCTGGCGGCCAGCAGCAGCGGGTGGCGATTGCACGGGCACTGGCGATGGATCCAATCGCCATGCTCTTTGATGAGCCGACATCGGCCCTGGATCCTGAAATGGTTAACGAGGTGCTGGATGTGATGGTGGCACTTGCCAAAGAGGGCATGACCATGATGGTGGTCACCCATGAGATGGGTTTTGCCCGTAAAGTGTCGGACCGTGTGATTTTTATGGATGGTGGCAGAATCGTAGAAGATTGCACTAAAGACGAATTCTTTGGCGCTCCGCGCAGCCCCAGGGCCCAGGAGTTTCTCTCCAAGATTCTGAGCCACTGACCCACTATGAGTTCTTAATGTCAAAAATTTCTATCGCAGTCATTCCCGGGGATGGGATCGGCACTGAGGTGATGCCCGAGGGCCTGCGGGTACTTGATCAGGCCGCTCGCCGACTTGGGCTTGATCTTCGCCTGGAACATTTCGATTTTGCTTCTTGCGACTATTACCTCAAGCATGGCGAGATGATGCCGCCCAATTGGAAGGAACTCTTGGGTGGTCATGACGCTTTGTTTTTTGGTGCGGTAGGCTGGCCCACTACCGTCCCGGATCACATTTCGCTCTGGGGGTCGCTGTTAAAGTTTCGGCGCGACTTTGATCAGTATGTGAATCTGCGGCCGGTGCGGCTGATGCCCGGCGTGCCGTGCCCGCTGGCGGGGCGACAACCTGGCGATATCGATTTTTTTGTGGTGCGCGAAAATACAGAAGGGGAGTATTCATCGGTGGGTGGCATCATGTTTCCAGGTACCGAGCGTGAAATCGCGGTGCAGGAAACGATCATGAGCCGCATCGGCACGGATCGTATTTTGAAATTTGCCTTTGAACTTGCCCAGTGTCGGCCCAAGAAGCACCTGACATCCGCCACCAAATCTAATGGCATTGCCATCACCATGCCCTGGTGGGATAGCCGTGTTGCCGAGATGGCCACGCACTATCCACAGGTTCGTGTCGATAAATATCACATCGATATTCTCACGGCCAACTTTGTGTTGCATCCGGATTGGTTTGATGTGGTGGTGGCCAGTAATCTGTTTGGCGATATTCTTTCTGATCTTGGTCCAGCCTGTGCCGGCACGATCGGCATTGCGCCGTCGGCGAACCTGAATCCCGAGCGGAAATTTCCTTCCTTGTTTGAACCTGTGCATGGCTCTGCGCCTGATATTGCCGGCAAGGGCATTGCCAATCCGATTGGCCAGATCTGGTCGGCCGCCCTGATGCTGGATTTCCTTGGCTTTCCTCAGGGCCATGATCTGATTCTGAAGTCCATTGAGCAGGTGTTGGTGTCTGGCCCGAAGACCCGCGATCTCGGCGGCAGGGCCAGCACGATCGAGGTTGGTAAGGCCATTGCAGAGGCTGTGGCAATCCAATCCATGCCAGCCCAGCGGCCAGGCATTGTTCTTTAAACAAACCCCTTTTTCAGCGCACCTTATGGATCTCGATAACATTTTGCGTGAAAGCTTTGATGCGGCAGTTGCGGCTGCAGATCCCATGAAGATTGTTGCGCGGTATTTACCTGCACCACCGGCCCGTGGCCGAACCCTGGTGGTCGGTGCGGGCAAGGCTGCTGCAAGCATGGCGGCAGCCGTTGAATCTGCCTGGCCCAAAGACGCTCCGCTTTCCGGCATCGTGATCACGCGCTATGCCCATGGCCTACCGCTTGCGCGGATCCAGTGCATTGAGGCGGGTCATCCTGTTCCTGATCAGGCAGGGGAGCAGGCCGCCCAGGACATCCTTGCGCAAGTGGCTAGCCTCACCGCCGATGACCAGCTCATCGTTTTGGTCTCTGGCGGTGGATCAAGCCTGTTGTCACTGCC
>VERJ01000076.1 GCA_018882795.1 Burkholderiaceae bacterium
GTGCCGGCTTGATCGCTTCACCTGCCGCCCGAATATCTTTCTCAGACACACGGGCCAAGGAACACACCGTACTGGTCTTGATGGTTTCGGCGATTGCACGAATCGCATCAAAGTCCCCAGGGCTGGCCGCGGCAAAGCCGGCCTCAATCACATCGACCCGCAGCCGCTCCAGCTGGCGGGCGATGCGGACTTTTTCGTCCTTGGTCATGGAGGCGCCGGGGCTCTGCTCGCCATCGCGCAAGGTCGTATCAAAAATAATCAATCGATCGGTCATGGTTCGATATCCTTTTCAAAAATCCCGCAAACAGGATTTTCTTGATGTTGTGCTGCTGAAATCGGGAGTGTCTGCTTAAGCGGTATCCGGCGCAGACCAGAGCCGGGTTTGGGTCGAGAGTTAGCGCCCGTGGCGCAGTCGACCCAGGGGAGATAGCAGTAGCGAGAGAATTGAAACTGCAGATTTCATAGGCCCTGACTATAAATCCTTTTGCCCAGGGTCCGCAAATACCTCCGCCCGCTCGCCCCGGGATTTCCGCCAGAAAAACAACACCCAGCCCGAGAGACTATAGGCAAGCATCAGTAAAAACAGCAGGCTCGGTGGGTCCTGAGAAATCAGCACCAGGCCCAAGGCGACCAAAAAGATCACCACAAAGGGCACGCTGCGCCGCAGATTCAGATCCTTGAAACTGTAAAACGGTACGCTCGAGACCATGGTCAGGCCCGCATAGACCGCCACCGACCAAGACACCCATCGCAGGTCCTGGGCAGACCAATCGATCCACTTGCTCTCGCGCAGATCGGTGGCCACCCACACAAGACCTGCCAATAGCGCTGCCGCTGCGGGACTGGGCAGCCCCTGAAAGAAACGCTTGTCCACCACACCGATATTGGTATTAAAGCGGGCGAGCCTTAACGCAGCACCCGCGATATAAACAAATGCCGCCAGCCAGCCAAATTTTCCCAATGTCTGCAGCGACCACATGTAGATGATCAACGCCGGTGCGGCGCCAAAAGCGACCATATCCGCGAGGCTGTCATATTGGGCGCCAAAATCTGATGTGGTGTTGGTAAGCCGCGCCACACGACCATCCAGGCTATCGAGGACCATGGCCACAAAAATCGCAATGGCGGCCTCGGTGAATCGGCCGTGCATGGCCTGCACAATGGAAAAAAACCCAGAAAAGAGACAGCCCGTGGTGAAGAGATTCGGCAGCAGATAAATGCTGGTGCGGCGTCTTGGGAGTCGGGTATTCATATCGTGGCCCTTGACATTGCAACCTCAGTGCGGCCCAGGCCTGCGCTTACCAACGGGCGAGCGCCGTGGAATGGGCAGATACCTTGTCGCCTACCGAGACTAGCGCCTGCACGCCCAGGGGGCAATAGACGTCCACTCGTGAGCCAAATCGAATAAATCCATAGCGTGCACCACGCAGCAGCGCATCGCCTGGCTTGGCATAACAAAGAATCCGGCGCGCCACGAGGCCCGCAATCTGAATACACGTGAGTTTTCTGCCTTGGGCGTCTTCAATCACCATGGCGCAGCGCTCATTGTGCTCGGAAGCCTTGTCCACTGCTGCATTCAGAAATGCGCCGGGAACGTACTGCACATCCACCACACGGCCAGCAATCGGGGCGCGGTTAGAGTGCACATTGAACACATTCATGAAGACACTGATCTTCAGTCGCTCCTCGCCACTGATGGGATCAATGGCCTTGCCGACCACCACAATGCGGCCATCGGCAGGCGAGGTGATCAGCCCCTCGCCCAGCGGTGGTGTACGGGCGGGATCGCGAAAAAACTGCACTACGAACACCGCCAAAAGCCAAAGCACCAATGCCGCAAGGGTCCAACCCAGTGCGGTGGCGATCAGTGCGAGCACCAGACTGCCCGCCACAAAGGGCCACCCCTCCCGTGCAATCAGTGGGTGAGGATAGAGACGAATGTCTTCGGCAGCCATCAGTTACGGGTCTGATCTACCATTTTGTTGGCCTTGATCCAAGGCATCATGGCGCGCAGTTTCTCGCCAACCTGCTCAATCTCATGCTGTGCAGTCAGACGGCGACGCGACAGCAACGTTGGCGCACCCGCGCGGTTTTCCAGAATGAATTCCTTGGCGTATTCACCGGTCTGAATGCGTGTGAGCGCCTCTTTCATGGCCCGCTTGGTGTCTTCGGTCACGATCTTGGGACCGGTCACGTACTCGCCAAACTCAGCGTTATTCGAGATCGAATAATTCATGTTGGCGATGCCGCCTTCATAGATCAGATCCACGATCAGCTTCAGCTCATGCAGACACTCGAAGTAGGCCATCTCGGGGGCATAACCCGCCTCGACCAATGTCTCGAAACCAGCCTTGATGAGTTCCACAGTGCCACCACACAGCACCGCCTGCTCACCGAACAGATCGGTCTCGGTCTCCTCGCGGAAATTGGTCTGGATGATGCCAGCCTTGCCGCCACCGATCGCGCTGGCATAAGAAAGCGCAATCGCACGGGCATTGCCGGTGGTGTCCTGATGCACAGCGATCAGGCACGGCACGCCGCCGCCCTGGACATAGGTCGCGCGCACGGTATGGCCAGGAGCCTTCGGTGCAATCATGATCACATCCAGATCCGCACGGGGCGAGACCTGGCCATAGTGCACGTTAAAGCCGTGGGCAAAGGCAAGCGCTGCGTTTTGCTTGATTACGGGTGCCACTTCATTGGCATAAACCGAAGCGATATTTTCATCGGGCATCAGCAGCATGACCACATCGGCATCTTTCACTGCATCCTTGATTTCGGCAGCCTTTAAGCCGGCCTTTTCCACCTTGGCCCAGCTTGGTCCGCCCTTGCGCACACCGACCACCACATTGCAGCCGCTATCGTTTAGGTTCTGTGCGTGGGCATGGCCCTGCGAGCCATAGCCGATGATGGCAATTTTCTTGCCCTTGATCAGAGCGAGATCGGCGTCTTTATCGTAAAAAACATTCATGTTGTCTTCCTTAGCTTAATAAGAGGTTTGCTTTAGGCCTTCAGGGTCCGCTCGCCGCGTGAGATGCCAGAACAGCCGGTGCGGACCGTCTCCAGAATGCTGCCCTCTTCCAGGGCCTCAATGAAGGCATCCAGCTTGCGGCTATCGCCAGTAAGCTCCACGGTGTAGGTCTTGTCGGTGACATCGATGATTCGGCCACGGAAAATGTCCGACATCCGTTTCATCTCTTCGCGCTCTTTACCCACCGCGCGGACCTTGATCAGCATGAGCTCGCGCTCGATATAGGGGTTCTCGATCAGATCCACCACCTTCACGACATCCACCAGGCGGTTTAGGTGCTTGGTAATCTGCTCGATGGTTTCATCCGACCCCTTGGTGGAGATCGTCATGCGCGACAGCGACAGATCTTCAGTCGGTGCCACCGTGAGTGTTTCAATGTTGTAGGCACGCGCAGCAAACAGATCGACCACACGCGAGAGTGCGCCGGGCTCGTTCTCAACCAGAATGGAAATAATATGTCTCATGTTCTGGCTCCTTACAGATCTTCTGCGCCGAGCAGCATCTCGGTGAGTCCCTTGCCCGCCTGCACCATTGGCCAGACGTTTTCTTCCTGATCCGTGATGAAGTCCATAAAGACCAGGCGATCTTTCATCTTGAAGGCCTCGCGCAGCGCGGGCTCGACATCAGAGGGCTTAGAGATCTGCATCCCCACATGGCCATAGGCCTCGGCCAATTTCACAAAATCGGGCAATGAATCCATATAGGACTCGGCATAACGGCTCTCGTATTCAATCTCTTGCCACTGACGGACCATACCCAGATAGCGATTATTCAGATTGATCACCTTGACCGGCAGGTGGTACTGCTGGCAAGTCGAGAGTTCCTGGATACACATCTGAATAGAGCCCTCGCCCGTAATGCAAGCAACCTCTGCATCAGGGTGTGCAAGCTTCACGCCCATGGCATAGGGCAGGCCCACGCCCATGGTG
>VERJ01000007.1 GCA_018882795.1 Burkholderiaceae bacterium
GCCTGCAGTAGTGCATCACCCATAATCATTAGCGCCGCGGGCCGCTGCGTGCGCAGCCGGTGGGCAAGGGCATCCGCCTGGGCGGCCTCGACAACAATAGACTGCTCAAACACCGCACGCGGAAATCCAATACCAACCAAGACCGATATCATTTTCTGCCAGAGCGCGCGCGTCGCATCATCGGACGCAACCAGCGCAATCAACACACCTCTGCCCCTTGGCTGAATCGCAATCGGCGTATCCTGGTAGCGTTCACGCCGCTGCCATGTCGGCGAGAGTTCCAGCAGCGCCATGGCCTCGCGGGAGAGCTCAGTCATGTTTAAGTCCCAAGCGCATCACGAGAGCATCTTCACGGGTCTCACCCTCCACCGCCGAGTTTGGGTAGTAGCCCTTGCGCAGGCCGATCTGTACAAAGCCCTGCTTGCGATACAGACCGATTGCACGAACATTGCTCGGCCTGACTTCCAATAAAACACTCTCCATACCGGCTAACCGCATCTGATCGAGCACCTGGCGCAGCATCCAGGCCCCAAGGCCATGGCCCTGTCGGGCAGTTGAGAGCGTGATGTTGAGCAGATGGGCCTCCTGCAAGACCGGCATCCAGGCCGTATAGCCCACCATCACGCCATGCTCTTTCAAAATGCGCAGCTGATAGCCGGCTGCAATTGAATCCAAAAAATTTCCTGATGACCAGGGGAATGGATAGGCCTGATGCTCGATCACCATTACCGAGGCGATATCCGCAGGGGTCATCTCGGCCCAGATCAGATCAGGAAACTCTGCGCGCTCGGCAATTGTTTGGGCGACCTTTTCACGCACATACAGGGGCTGCAATGCAGAAGCCGCAACCCAATCATGCGGCCGCATTAAGGCGGGGTCCTGAGCGTAACGGACAATCCAGGCCGCCATCGGCAATGATTCACTGCCCATGGCCCTCGGATCGGGGTCATGAAGTGCGATCATCACTGTGTCGTCGCGCTGCCCACGACCAAATTCGCCAATCGCAGATTCCGCCACTACTGCAGGCGCTACCACCCAACTAATCGCGATCCGGCCCTGTATCTCCGCAAATTCCAGAATCGCAACAAAGCGCTCCCCGAGTCGGGCATCAAAAGAAATCAAAAACTGCTGACGCTTGGCATGGGCATGGGTGGACCACCATGCATACGCACAGGCCTCAAAGCTGCTGACCGGGCAGCAGGGCCGATCCATGCCCAAGGACAAACCCTGGGCAATACCGCAGGCGATGCGAATCCCCGTGAACGATCCCGGCCCAATGCCGACTGCCAGACCCGAAAGCGATGACCATGAGAGCCCCGCCTGCTTGAGCAGGGTCTCTGCGATAGGCAGCAGTTGGCCTGAGTGGGACTGGCCACTGTCGGCTGTTGAAAAAGAAAGAGCGCCACTGGGCTGCATCAGGGCCACCGACCCGACCTCGGCGGCAGACTCCATGGCCAAAAGCGGCGTCATGCGGGCCTGCGCACCAGCATGGCCACGGCCTGGGCGGCGATACCTTCTCCGCGGCCGGTAAAACCGAGATGTTCGGTGGTCTTACCTTTGATGTTGATGCGCTCGCTTGGCGCACCAACACAGTTGGCAATGATGCGCACCATCTGATCAGCATGAGGAGAAATCTTTGGCCGCTGGGCAATCACGGTGGCATCCACCTGGGCCACCTGCCATCCCTTGGCCATCACACGTGAGACCGCCTCTTGCAGCAGCCTCTTGCTGTCGGCACCTTTGAAGGCGGGATCGGTGTCGGGAAAGTGGCGACCAATATCGCCCATAGAGGCGGCACCAAGAATGGCATCGGTGATCGCATGCAGTAGTACGTCGGCGTCGGAGTGGCCCTCAAGCCCTTTTTCAAACGGAATCTCAACCCCCCCAATAATCAGCGGTCTGCCCACCACCAGCGCATGCACATCAAACCCCTGCCCCACCGCAAATTCAGCAGCGCCTAATTGAGAAGAAACCGCACGCTGCGGATCGGATTGCTTTGCATTCATCAGTGCCTCCATCAGAACAACATCATCGGCGGTCGTGATCTTCATGTTGATCGCCTCGCCCATCACCAGTCCCACCTGGCCGCCTGCCTGCTCAATTGCGCTGGCCTCATCGGTTGCGGAGGGGCAAGCCGCATAGGCCGACAACAGCGGGCCCACCCTAAAAAGCTGTGGCGTCTGCGCAGACCACAGCATGCTGCGATCCAGTGTTTTCTCCACTGTTGGCGTTTTCTGCGTAGCGACAGACACCTGTTTCACGGTGTCAGAAACCGGCAGTGCCAGAATCGCGCCGTTCAAGCTTGGCCCAGCTGAGATGGCCTGGGTGCCGACAAAAGACCAGAGCCGCCCAAGGCTGGCCTGTGACAATCCAGGCCGGGCCGCATCGTGCACCATCACCCAGAGATCATCGCGGCCACCTGCAGCCTCTCGGGCAAGCATGCAGCCGGCGATCACCGAATCCCTGCGGGTCTTGCCCCCAATGGGTGCGGCCACCACATGCGTGATGCCCGCAAGTTCAGCGTCGATTTCAGTCTCTTGCCAAAGAACATCCTCCGGATCAAGCACGACGATCACGGCCGCAATCGGAGAAAACTGCGCAAGGGATTTGATGGTTCTGGAGAGCACCGTCTCGCCACCGAGACGGTGGTATTGCTTGGGCAATGGCAGCCCCGAGCGCTGGCCACGGCCCGCGGCTGGCACCACAGCAACAAGCTGCGTGCCACTGGCCAACAGTGGCTTGAGAGAGTCGCAGGCCTGCTGTCGGGTAGAGACAAATCGGCTTTTTGTTTCCATAAAACCTACAATTTACAGTTTTTCACCCGATCATCCGCCCCGCTCCCTTGCTGCACGACCAGTTCAACCCATTTTCAGCGCTTGCGCTTCGGCCCCCCGAGGCTGGACAGACCCTGAGTATTCCAAGGCCCGCGGGCAGCGCAGATGCCTGGTTGCTCGCGACTTGGGCGGTCCAGCGTCGCCAATCCGCACAGCCGGATCGGCCTGGCGCCGGCCTGGCCGTGATCTGTGAATCAGCGCTTGATGCGCAGCGACTCGCAGAGGAAATCGGATTTTTCTCGCCCGAGCTTCGCGTGCGACTGCTGCCAGATTGGGAGACCCTGCCCTACGAGGCCTTCTCACCGCATCAGGATCTGGTCTCGGATCGGCTGCTTGCACTTTATGAAGCCTCCATCGGCGCACTGGATGTCTTGGTGGTCTCGGCCACCACAGCGCTTCAGCGGGTCGCACCGCCTGCATTTCTCGCAGGGAATACTTTCTTTTTCCGCAAAGGCCAGAAAATTTCGGCCGACAATCTTCGCGAACAACTTCAGACAGCGGGCTATTCACCCGTGAGCCAGGTGGTCACGCCAGGGGAATACGCGCTGCGTGGCGGACTGATTGATCTCTATCCAACAGGCAGCACACTGCCCTTTCGCATTGAGCTCATGGATGATGAAGTCGAATCCGTGCGGGTCTTCGATCCCGACAGTCAGCGCAGTGTGCATTCGGTCAACGAGATTCGTCTGCTGCCCGGCCGGGAATTTCCAAGCCATGGGCAGGCGGCGCAGGAATTCCGTGCGCGCTGGCGAGAAGTATTCGAGGGTGATCCTTCGCGATGCAGTCTCTATCGTGATGCTGGCAAGGGCCTGTTTGGTGCTGGCATTGAGTACTACCTGCCGCTTCTCTTTGATCAAACCGGAACGGTATTTGACTACTTGCCGCAGGAGAACTGCGCCATCGCCACGATCGGCAATATCGATCAAGCCTTCCAGGATTTTCACCGCGATCTGCAATCCCGCTACCGGTTCTTGAAGGCAGATATTGAACGGCCCGTTCTGCCGCCGGAAAAACTCTATCTCACTGCAGAAGAGTTTTTCATTGCGGCCCAGCCCATGGCCCGACTAAAACTGTCTCAGGTCGACACAGCGTCCGCGCAAAAGGGTTTCGTGGCCCTGCCAGATATCGCAGTGGATCGCCGTGCTGCAGACCCGGTGGCCCGACTGCGGGCGCTAGACCATCCCCGCATCGTGATGACCGCCGAAAGCCCTGGCCGACGCGAGACGCTCGCCCAATACCTTCAAGAACATGGCATTGATGCCAGTCCAGCAGAGTCGCTGCAAGAGGCGCTCACACAGAAAGCCGAGAGTATTGCGCTTCTGGTAGCGCCACTGCATGCCGGCCTTAGTGCGCCCTGGTGTGGCCTGACACTGATCACCGAGGGCGAGCTCTTCTCCCAGGTTGCCCGCAGGCAGCGTCGCGGCAAACGCCAGGCCGAAACCAATATTGATTCCATCATCCGTGATCTATCCGAGTTAAAGATCGGCGATCCGGTGGTCCACATCCAGCATGGCATTGGACGCTATCTTGGTCTGGTGCATCTGGATATGGGCGAGGGTGATACGGAGTTTTTACAGCTGGAATACGCCGATGATGCCAAGCTCTACATTCCGGTATCGCAGCTGCATGTGATTGGCCGCTACAGCGGCGCCAATCCAGAGAACGCCCCCCTGCACACCCTGGGCTCAGGCCAATGGGCGAAGGCCAAACGCAAGGCTGCCGCCGAGCCACGCGACACCGCAGCAGAGCTATTGAATATCTATGCCCGCAGGGCCGCACGGCAGGGCCACGCCTTTAAATTCGATCCTGCGGAATACGAACGATTCGCCGATGGGTTCGGCTTTGAAGAAACGCCCGATCAGCTTGCAGCAATTCATGCCGTAGTCCAGGACATGATCTCCGGTAAGCCCATGGATCGTCTGGTCTGTGGCGATGTGGGCTTCGGCAAAACCGAAGTGGCACTGAGGGCCGCCTTTATGGCCGTGATGGATGGCAAGCAGGTGGCAGTACTCTGCCCCACCACCCTTTTGGCCGAGCAGCATCTGCAGACATTTAAAGACCGCTTTGCTGATTGGCCGGTGCAGATCGCTGAACTCTCGCGCTTTCGCACTGCTAAAGAAATTCAGGCCGCACTCGATGGACTGGCCAGCGGCCGCGTGGACATTGCCATCGGCACCCACAAATTATTATCCAGCGGTGTGCGATTCGATCGGCTGGGGCTCGCGATCATCGATGAGGAGCATCGCTTCGGTGTGCGACAGAAAGAGGCATTAAAGGCCCTGCGCGCTGAGGTGGATGTGCTGACACTGACCGCCACACCAATTCCGCGCACACTCGCCATGAGCATGGAAGGCATCCGCGATTTTTCAGTGATTGCCACGGCCCCGCAGCGGCGGCTCGCCATCAAGACCTTTGTGCGCACCGAAAACGACAGCGTGGTGCGCGAGGCCCTGCTGCGCGAACTCAAACGCGGCGGCCAGTGCTATGTACTGCATAACCAGGTGGATACGATTCTGAAACGCCGCGATGAGCTACAGCAGCTTGTGCCCGAAGCAAGGCTGGAGATTGCCCACGGACAGATGCACGAGCGGGATCTGGAGCGGGTGATGCGGGATTTCCATCAGCAGCGTTTCAATGTCTTGCTCTGTACCACCATCATCGAGACCGGCATTGATGTACCCACGGCTAACACGATTGTAATTTATAGGGCAGACCGATTCGGCCTGGCCCAGCTGCACCAACTTCGCGGTCGTGTGGGGCGCTCCCATCACCAGGCCTATGCTTATCTGCTCACACCGGGCGAGGCGGGCATGACCAAGGATGCACAAAAGCGGCTGGAGGCCATCCAGGCGATGGAAGAGCTGGGCAGCGGATTTTTCCTCTCCATGCATGATTTGGAGATCCGTGGTGCGGGTGAGGTGCTGGGTGATCAGCAGTCGGGCAATATCACCGAGGTGGGCTTTCAGATGTACTCGGACATGCTGACTTCCGCAGTCAATGCGCTGAAGGCAGGCCGCGAGCCCGATCTCGAAGCACCGCTATCGGCGGTCACCGAAATTAACCTGCACACACCGGCGCTGCTGCCCAATGACTATTGCGGCGATATTCACGAGCGACTCACGCTCTACAAACGGCTGGCCAATGCCGCAGATGCCGAGACGCTGGAGGTGTTAGAAGAGGAACTGGTTGATCGCTTTGGCCGACCGCCCGATCCGACACGCACCCTGCTGGAGACCCACCGTCTAAGGATCTTCGCCCGGCCCATCGGTGTGCAGAAAATCGACGCAACACCCGACACAATCGTGATCACATTTGGCCAGGACTCGCGGGTCGATCCGGCGAAGGTCATCCGGCTGATTCAGTCCGATACACGTTACCGGCTGGTCGGCAATGAAAAACTGCGCATGGAGATAGCGATTGCAGACATTACGCAACGTGCCCGAGCCATCCGGGAGATGCTGGCTGGTATCTGCCTATGAAAAGCCGGCAATTGCAAATCGACTACCATGAGGCATTGCACATGATTCTTAAATTCATCTCATGACTTTTCTGGTTGTTTCCCCCTCCCTGACACCTACTGGCCGCAATCGGCTCGCACAATCGGCTGTGCATGCCGCTGACCGGCTCTGCACAGACGCGGAGCGCCGCATGCGGCCCTCCTATGCCGCCGTGTGGAAGCTTCCCCGGCTTGATCAGGACGCACAAGCACAGCTGCACGGTGCACTCAAAGATTTTCGCGATACCCATCATGTCGATGTGGCGTTGCTGGATACCCCCTACCGCTGGCAGGATTTCTCTGTACTGGCCATGGATATGGATTCCACGGTCATCACCATTGAATGCATCGATGAGATCGCCGATTACTGCGGCAAAAAGGAAGAGGTCGCAGCCATCACCGAGGCCGCCATGCGCGGCGAAATCAAAGACTATGCCGAGAGCCTGCGCAGACGGGTGGCCCTGCTTGCAGGACTTGATGCTGGTGTATTGCAGGACGTGATCCGCTATCGCCTGAAATTCACACCGGGTGTGAAGGAGCTGATCGCCACGGCCAATGAGCGTGGGCTACACACGCTCTTGGTATCGGGCGGGTTCATTCAGTTCACTGATTTTGTGTCAGAGAAAATTGGTTTTCAACAGTCACGCTCCAATACGCTGGAGATCATGGATGGCAAGCTCACCGGCCGCCTGGTGGGCAAGATTGTGGATGCCGCTGTGAAAAAAACCACCATGCTGGCCGCCTGCAAATCGCTTGGGGTGAGCGGCAAACGTGCGATCGCTGTGGGCGATGGCGCAAATGATCTAGAGATGATGAAAGCCGCTGGTTTATCCATTGCCCATCGGGCAAAGCCTGCGGTGGCTGCACAGGCCAAGCAGGCGATTGTGTTTGGCGGGCTGGATAACGTGTTGGATTGGTTCGAGTAAAACCTACTGCAACGACAGCTGCGCAGCGATCCCCAGATGATCGGAAAGCGTGGCCCAGTCGGTGAGCCGCTCGGCCTGCAAGACTTTCAAAGCACGCACATAGATCCGATCCATGCGCAGCATGGGATGCAGACTGGGGAATGTCTTGGCGGGTTCTCCGGTCAGCACCTCAAACACATCACGAAAACCAGCAGCTCGCATCGGGCCTTCTGCCCGATTGCGCCAGTCATTGAAATCCCCTGCAATGATGGCGGGCCCCTGTGGTGTGATTCGCTCAATGCAGGACAGGATGGAGTCAAGCTGCCGCCTTCTGCCACGCTCCAGAAGCGCTAAATGCACGCAGAAGCAATGTACGGTCTCACCACCCCTACCCTGCTGATCTGCGCCCATGACCACCTGACTATGCAGTAGGCCGCGCCGCTCAAAGCGATATTCCGAGATGTCATAGTTCAATCCGTGCTCTAAGGGGTGACGCGACAAAATGGCATTACCGTGGTGCCCACGGTCATAGATCACATTCTTTCCATAGTGCCAGTCAGGCCAGAAATCCTCTGCAAGATAAGGTGTCAGCCCCAGCGTAGCGCCCACACGCAGATCGCGCAGTCGGCCCCGGGTCTTTTGTTGCAACTCCTGCAGAAACACCAGATCGGGATGCCGTTCGCGAATTTTCTGCCGCAGCCGGTGGGCTGTGAGCCGCAAATGCAGGGCCGAGACCCCCTTGTGCATGTTCAGGCTCACCACATCAAATGAGGGATGATGATCGGGCTGTCGTTTGCTAGTCATGGAAGCCTGATTATCCATGCCAGAGTCAGCACTTAGAACACCAGTACCCTGGTGTCGTCTCGCTGCAGCTGGGCCATGACTGCGGTGGCGCCAGTCTGGCCAGTGATTTGAGGGATGATCGGCTCACCGCGATGGTGTTCGGTGAGCGCCATACCGCACATATAAATTTTCACGCCCATCTCTTGGCAGCGCTCAAGGTAATCCAGAATGGTTTGTTCACCACGCTGATCACTGATCGCTTGGGCCGCAACGCCCTTAAAGGCCCAGCGCACCGCCGAAGAGGTCAGATGGATTTCCACTTCCATATCAATGGCCCGGGCGCAAAGCGCATAGACGAGCGGCGCAGCGGCCTTCTGTGGCGCGCTGGGATCCGCCTGCCACATCACGATCACGACACGCGACACACCCATGGATCAGTAGCTGATGTTCTGCGGATCAATCGGTGGCAGTTCATAGTGCTGTGGCTCCGGCGCACGCAACCGATCACGGTGATGGGTGGTCAGCCATTCGCGGTATTCCTCTACCCCCATCAGAAAAGAAGACTCTTCCTCCCAGGCCATGGGCTTTAATCGATACAGCCAGCCCGCACCATAAGGATCCTGAATCACCACATTGATATCGTTTTGCACCGCCTGATTGGTCTCGATGATGGTGCAACTCAACGGGCAGCTGATGGCCACCGCTGTCTTTGCCGTTTCCATCACGCCCAGCGAGCGCTCACGCATGACCGGGATCTCGCAGGGGCGTGGATAAAACACCATGAACTGGCCATGCTCCACCACAAAGCGAACCGCCCCAACAACAACATCTTCGCCCTCGCGCCGTACCCACAGATCCTGCTCTGCGGCATATAGGCAGTCTTCTGGTAGTTCCGCAAGTATTTGTGCCAGTTCCATCATTGCTCCACAACTCAAATGGCGGAAGGGTATGGGAGTCGAACCCACCAGGGATTGCTGGCAACCCCTATCAGATTTGAAGTCTGACCGGACCACCGGGCCACGACACCCTTCCGAGTAATTTTTGGTACTTTGAAAGCACTCCTCAATCTTCTACTGCACCTCAAACGGATTACTTCGTCGAATCAGGTGGTCATCGCGCAAACGGCGCGTGTAACCCACCCGATCAAAAAACTCCAGGATTTGAATGGCCACCTTGCGGCCACCCCCAATCCGATCGCGAAAGTCAGCGGCGCGCACGGTGCCGTGCTGGTCGAAAAGCTCCGCAACGATTCGGGCCATTTCATCCACCCGATGCACCAGGAAAAAATGGTCCAATGCCACCAGCGCCACTTCGCCAACGCGCGCAACACGTCGAAGATTGGCACGAATCTCCGCCTCCGGGATGTTGGTCAGCTTGGCGATATCCCTAACCCGCGGCGGATTGTAGGGAGACTCATCCAGAAGCGGTGCGATCGACTTCCAGAGATTCAATTCAGCGGCAGCCAACTCAATCTTGTGTCCAGGCCGGGACAGAAACGCCCCCTTGCGCTCAAGCTTGCCTTGTGCAAGGAGGTGGTCGACAAGCTCGTCAAAGGCCGCAGTCTCCAGCTGGGGGGCAGCAACCCGCCGCGCCCGATTCAACTCCAGACCAGGCATCTCCGGCTCACGCGCATGCGTGTCGTCCAGGGCCTGAAGAAGCCGCTGCGCATAGAGCGCCCATCGCTCGGGATGAAACACCACGCCGGATGCCGCAACCAACCCCGCCTGCGCCACCAGCGTATCGGCCTGGGCCTTCAACATATTCCAGCCCTTGATCAGATGCGCTATCGGCACAGGGCCGCAGGCGACCGTCTCTGACAGGCAGACAACATCGTCTTCACGCGCAAGCACATCCAGTAATCCCAGCCGCTGTGCGGTGCGCTTACCACGGTTAGGCGGATAAACATCCAGCACACGCCCACCGCCAAGCGTGGTCTGCGCCTGACTGTCCCGCAACACCAGCCGATCCCCACGACACACAGAAATTGGCTGCGACATCACCACCGATGCAAAGCAGGCTTCACCGGAAGATACACGCTCAGCATTCAATGGATAGACCCGGGCCATCAAATCTGCCGATCCATGATGCAGGTGGACTTCAAGGCCCTGATGAATCACGCGATCATGCTGCCCCGACACATTGAGCAGCATATCGAATCGGTTGACGCGATGCTCAAGCTCCTGTCCATTCACCCAACTGCCGCGCTCAGCCTCCTCGACCGACACGCCGGCCAGATTTAAGGCGAGCCGCTGGCCTGCATGGCCCACATCAGCCGTGCGATCCTGGGCGTGAATCGAGCGAACCCGGCCCTGCACGGGCGCGGATCGGAAGGGGCTCACGATCTGCACTTCATCCCCCACTGCCACACTGCCTGCATGGGCCGTGCCCGTGACGATCGTGCCGATTCCAGAAAGGGAAAAAGCGCGGTCCACCGCAAGACGAAAGGCGCCGCCACGGGCACGCTGCGAGAACACTGCGGACTCACGAATCAGAAAATCACGCAAGGCATCAATACCCTCGCCCGTAATCGAGGACACGGGAAAAAGAGGCCATTTTTCAGCGGACTGTCCTGCCACTACATCCGCGATGGATGCAACGGCAAGGTCACCAGCAGGCGGATCGACACTATCGATCTTGGTGAGTACGATCGCACCCCGCGTAATGCCCAACTGGCGCAGAATCTCAAGATGCTCCCGGGTCTGGGGCATGGGGCCATCGTCTGCGGCAATCACCATTAGCGCTAAGTCAATACCGGTCGCGCCCGAGACCATCGCGTGCACGAAGCGTTCATGGCCAGGCACATCAATAAACCCGATGACCCGATCCGGCCCCTTCTCCGCCGCAGCCACCGGCAGATAGGCATAGCCCAGCTCAATAGAAATGCCGCGGCGCTTTTCCTCTGGCAGGCGATCCGTGTCCTTACCTGTCAGTCGGCGGATGAGCGAGGTCTTGCCATGATCAATATGGCCCGCTGTGCCGACAATCACTGCCTAATCACTCCCCACTCCGACCAACTCACTGCAATTGTTCCCGCAGCAACTGCTCATCTGCAGGCGACAGGCAGCGGCAATCGAACACAATGGCATCGTCACTGATACGGCCAATGACTGGCGTAGGCAGCTTGCGAAAAGACGCCAGCGTTTTATTCAGTAGAGCCCCGTTACGACGATTCTCCGATTTCGGCGTTAACACCACCGCGGCCGAGGGCAGCCGTTCTTCGGGCAGTGCGCCCGATCCGATCTGACTTGCACAATCCGCAATGCGCATCTCAAAGGCATCGCCCGCATGCCGCGCCAGCATGGGCGCGACGCGCTCGCAGGCTGCGCGGATCACATCACGCTGTTTACTGAGCATGGCCAGCACCGGAAGCCGCTCAGCGATATGGTGATCGGAGTCATACACCCGCAGGGTCGCCTCAAGGGCGGCCAGCACCAGCTTCGACACCCGCAGCGCACGTTTCAGGGGATGTTTTTTGATGCGTGAAATGGCGGCTCGGCTACCCACAATGATGCCGGCCTGGGGTCCACCCAGGAGCTTATCGCCCGAGAACATCACCACATCAGCACCCTTGGATAAAGCATCCGATGGCAGGGGTTCGCGCGGCAGGCCCCATTGACTCATATCGACCAGCGCCCCTGATCCAAGATCCACCATATAGAAAATTCCAGCCTGCTTTGCCAATGCCGCAAGCTCGGCATCCCCGACCTCCGCAGTAAATCCGGTCACTGCATAGTTGGAGCGATGCGCCTTCACAATGAGTGACGCTTTCTCACTAATCGCTTCTTGATAGTCGCGCAGATGTGTCCGGTTGGTGGTGCCGACCTCCACCAACTTACAGTTGGCCGCCCGCATGATGTCGGGCATACGAAAGGCCCCACCGATCTCGATCTGCTCACCGCGGGAAATGATCACTTCCTTTCGGGCACCCAGGGCCACCAGTGCAAGCAGCACAGCAGCCGCACAGTTATTTACCACCGTAGCGGCCTCCGCGCCCGTGAGTCGACAGATGAGGTCCTCGATCACATCATCACGATCACCGCGTCCGCCCGAATCGATATCAAATTCCAGCGCGTTATAGCCACGCATGGCACTGACCACCGATGCGATCGCCTCTTCCGACAAGAGTGCTCGGCCAAGATTGGTGTGAATCACAGTGCCCGTGAGGTTAATCACCTTCGGCAGCCTTGATACAGTCTGCTGCTGCGCCAAGCGCTGCGCCTGCCCAATCAGCTGTGCCTCGGTCGGCGCAGCACCACCGCGCGCAATGGATTCTCGGGCCTGTGCGAGCGTTTGTTGAACTGCCCGCTTGACCAAAGCGCGGCCGATTTGATCGGCCTGCTGCGCAAGGGCGGTATCTGCAAGTAGCCGATCCACCGATGGCAAATGCAGGGGATTGGTTTTGGATTCTGATTCGCCCGAACCGGGCAGAACCTTAGTGTTCATGGCTACTCGTGGCCTGGATAGAAAAGCAGGTTGGGACCGGTGCGAGCATACCCTTTTTCATCGACCAGCATATCGAGTGCTAAAGAATTGAGATCATCCACAATCGGATCGACCTGCGGGTCTTTCTCCTGCACGAAGATTTTGAGATAGGTCTTGCATTCATCGCAGGTCTCGGCCCGAACGGCGGCATCGGCTGTGCTTGCGCCCTCAGCTTCCAAAGTGAGATAGCCCACGCCCTTTTCCTCTTCGCACGATGTGCATTTGACCCGCTCCATATTCCATTCGGTCATGCACAATGCGCAGATGAGATAGCGGTAATTATTGCGATCCGGATCAATACGCACCAGGCTGGCGGTGGGCCGCATGCCGCAGCAGGGGCAGACGGTGGCCACGTCACAGGCGCCCACATCGTCGGGGCTCAACGTTGCGGCCAATCGCGTGAAATAAACCTGCAGTGCAGCGCCTACAAAAGGCACCATGGGCCCATCCTGGGGCTCTGAGAGGCCTGCAATCAGGCGATCCGCAATGGCCTCCAGGCCCGTGGGGTCGGTATCCAGTGTGCTGCGTATCGCAGAGATCACACTGGATAACTGCGTGTTGCCACTGCTTGAGACTGACTCAACGCTCTCCAGAATGTCACGCAGGTCGCTGCGCCACTGTGGATCGCGCGGAAACACATGGGCTGAGAGCGGCGGCATGCCGTGTTCGCGGCTGTTGGCAATCGCACGCTCTGAAACCGGCAAGGCCTGCCGGGCGCCATAAGCCTTTGATTGCCCACGGCAGACATGGCTCAGAAACCGCAAATAGGCACCCGTATCACTGTTGGCCGCCAACGCCTCACATCGGGTGGCGCGCTCTTTGAACAATCCAGCACCGCTAGGCAGCACAACGCGCGGGGCCTTGACCAGCTTATCCATCGTGCCATCGGTAATGATCGGCGTGGCCATGGGTTCGAATCTTCCTTTACTGATCAGTCGTAAACAAAAAAACCGGCCCCTATTGGGGCCGGGGTCTCCTACCACTTTCTCCCTTGTAGACTGCTTTTTTCCCGTGCCGCAAAGTGACCGGTTATTTGTTCTCCAGGGAGCGATACCACAGCGGATGATGATGCTTGGCCCAGGCGCGGGTGACCGTACCCTTGGTGATGGCACTCATGGTTCCCTTGACCCAGATCGCAGCATAGATGTGCACGATGATGGTGATAATCAGCAATACCCCTGACACCGCATGCACCAGCGCCGCAAGACGCAGCGTGTCGATCGTGAACATGTGGGAAAAGAACTGGCGCCAAATCACAACCCCGCTCACCAACAGCATGATCATGAACAGGAAAGTAAACCAGTACATGAGTTTCTGGGCAGCGTTGTACTTGCCGATCTCGGGCATGTTGTCATCCCGGTTGGCAAGCACATCACCAAAGCGGCCCATCCATTGCCAGTCGTAGGACTTCATCACGTTGTCACCCAACTTTTGGATGGCAAAAATGAAAAACGACAGGAACATGAGCACACCCAGAATAGGATGCAGGAAACGGGAGGTCTCCCCCCCGCCCAGCACTGCCGAGAGCGACCAGAACGTCGGATGAAAGAACGCCAGGCCACTGGCGGCCAGCAATACAAAACATATCGCTGTAAACCAGTGGTTGATGCGCTCATTGGTCGCGTAACGCTGCACTTCGTTGCCTTGTGTCATGAATTACGCCTCCTTCTCATCGACGGTCTTGGGACCCTTGATGAAGTAATGGGCAATGCCAACCGCAACGGCAGCCGCCATACCCCAGGACAGAACCGTCTTAGTAGCGCCCTTCCAGAGGCTTACCGTGGGACTGATCTGGGGATCGCTTGGCAGACCGTTGTAGGCCTCTGGCTTGTCGCCATGGCGCAGCACGTACATCACGTGCGTGCCACCCACCCCTTGCGGGTTGTAGAGGGCTGCATTCTGATAGCCGCGCTCCTTCAGATCCTTCACGCGGTTATCGGCCCAGGCCACAAGATCCTTCTTCTTACCGAAACGGATGGCCTTGGTCGGGCAGGCCTTGGCGCATGCGGCGCCCTCACCCACGGCCACACGATCCGAGCACAGCGAGCACTTGTAGGCCTTGTGATCGGTCTTGCTGATCCGTGGAATGTTAAAGGGGCAGCCCGCGACGCAGTAACCGCAGCCGATGCAGTTGTCTTTAACGAAATCGACAATACCGTTTTCGTATTTGACAATCGCACCCGGTGCAGGACAGGCCTTCAGGCAGCCAGGGTCCTCGCAGTGCATGCAGCCGTCTTTGCGGATCAGCCAGTCGATACCGCCATCGGCACGCTCGACTTCGTTAAAGCGCATGACGGTCCACGACTTGGTGGTGAGATCGGCGGGATTGTCATAGACCCCCACCATTGAGCCAATCTCGTCGCGGTTGTCATTCCATTGCATAAACGCCACCTGGCAGGCCTTGCAGCCGATACACTTGGACTCATCGATCAGCTTGGCAACCGCGATATCCGGATTGGACTTCACCGGCATGGGCGCGGTCGTTGCGGAGCGATTGACAATGTTCATGGTTGTTGCAGTAGCCATTGCGATCCCTCCTTAGACCTTAGCGATGTTGACAAGAAACGCCTTGAATTCCGGCGTCTGCGAATTGGCATCCCCCACAAACGGCGTGAGCTCGTTGGCCAGGAAACCATTTTTGGCCACACCCACAAAGCCGAAGTGAATTGGAATACCGACGTGGTGCACGGTTTTCCCATCGACTGTTAGCGGGCGGATCCGCTTAGTCACAGCTGCCACCGCCTTCACCTGGCCACGATTACTCCAGACACGGACCATATCGCCATTCCTAATGCCCTTCTCCTTGGCCAGCGCCTCGCCGATTTCAACAAAGGGCTGTGGCTGAACAATGGCATTGGACTCGACGTTCTTGGTCCAGAAATGGAAGTGCTCGGTTAAGCGATAGGTGGTTGCGGCATACGGGAACTCGTCCGACTTACCAAAAGTTGGCGCATCGGCCTTGTAGACCCGTGCACAAGGGTTGCTCGTGACCTTCGGGTGATTCGGATGCATGAGGTTCTTGCCCACAGGGGTCTCGAACGGCTCATAGTGCTCCGGGAACGGGCCCTCAGCCATACCCGGTGCAAACAGTCGGCCAACACCCTCGGGATTCATGATGAAGGGACCGGTTGCAGGCGGTAGCGCCGGCGCGATATCCGGAATATCCACACCCGCCCACTTGCTGCCATCCCACTGAATGGTTGGCCGCTTCGGATCCCAGGCCTTACCCGATGGGTCAGCGCCAGCGCGGTTATAGAGCACCCGGCGGTTGGCAGGCCAGGAATATCCCCACTGCTGGTGGATGCCCATGCCGCCATCATCGGCGTTATTCCGTCGCGCCGAGAGATTGCCCGCCTGGGACCAGACACCACCGTAGATCCAGTTGCCGCACTCGGTGGAGCCGTCATCGCGGAGCACACCAAAGCCGGGAAGCTGATCACCTGCCTTGAAGACGATGTCTCCGGTCTTCGGGTCCTTGATGTCCACCAGGGCACGGCCGGAGATCTCTTTCAGCAGTTCTTCTGCAGGCGGATTGCTCGGATTGGAGTAGTTCCACTTGATTGCCATCAGTGGCTCACGGCCCTTGCCACCTTCTTTGCGATACAACTCGCGCAGTTTGGTGAAGAGCGTGCCAATGATCTCCCGATCGGTCTTGGCCTCGCCCGGCGCATCCGCCGCTGCATAGTGCCAATGCACCACACGGCCCGAGCTGGTGAAGGTGCCCGGGTCCTCTGCAAAGCAGGTGGACGGCAGGCGAATCACCTCGGTCTTGATGTCCTCGGCCTTGGCGTTATTCATCTCGCCAAAGTTTTTCCAGAACTCAGCCGATTCGGTCTTCAGCGGATCAATCACCACCATGTACTTCAGGTTGGCGAGTGCCTTGTTCAGCTTAGCCTTATTCGGTAACGCAGCCAGCGGATTAAAGCCCTGACAGATCAGACCATTCATCTTGCCCTGGGCCATACGTTCAAAGTTCGCCAGCACATCGTACTGACCATCGCGCTTGGGCAGATAGTGATAGCCGAAGTCGTTGTCCTTGGTCGCGTTGTCTCCGTAGTAGGCCTTCAGCAGACTGGTGTTCCACTTCGGGAAGTTCTGCGGAAAGTTCATCGAGTTCGGACGAGTGGCCTTGGGCGTGCGCGCCTTCAGATAAGTCTCGCGGGTGTCATCTGCATCTGTCGGAGATGACTGATAACCAGAGAGCACCTCAGAGTAGGCGCACATGTCAGTGATGCCCTGCACGTTGGCGTGGCCGCGCAATGCGTTCACACCACCACCCGGACGGCCGACGTTACCCAAGAGCATCTGGATCATCGCCATGGTGCGGATGTTCTGCGAACCATGCGAGTGCTGTGTCCAGCCCAGGGCGTACATGATGGTCATGACCTTGTCGGGACGGGATGTCTCGGCAATGTACTCGCAGACCTTAAGGAACTGATCCTTCGGCGTGCCGCAAATGGAAGAGACCTTCTCCGGTGTGTAACGGCTGAAGTGGGACTTCATCAGCTGGTACACACAGCGGGGATCCTTCATGGTCATGTCGACTTTGACAAAACCATCATCGCCCATTTGATAAGTCCAGGATTTCTTGTCGTAGGCACGTTTCTCTTCGTCGTAGCCAGTGAACAGGCCATCCTTGAAGTTGAAGTCGCCGTTGATCAGAAACGGCGCATTCGTGTAGTTGCGCACGTAGTCATCGTGAATCTTATTTTTCGACAGCAGATAGTTGATCACACCGCCCAGGAACGCAATGTCCGTTCCCACTCGAATTGGCGCGTAGTAATCCGCAATGGCAGCCGAGCGGGTAAAGCGCGGATCTACCACCACAAAACGTGCCTTGCGGTGCTCCATCGCCTCGGTCACCCACTTGAAACCACAGGGGTGTGCCTCGGCGGCGTTACCGCCCATCACCAAAATCAAATCAGCATGCTGAATATCTGGCCAGCCATTTGTCATGGCGCCACGCCCAAACGTCGGACCCAGACTGGATACCGTGGGGGCGTGTCAGATACGTGCTTGCGTGTCGAGCGCAACCATGCCGAGGCCGCGCGCCGCCTTCACCAAGGCGTAACCCGACTCGTTTGAGGATGCACTCGAGACCAACAATGATGTGGTGTTCCAACGATTAACGGGAACGCCCTTGTCGTTTTTCTCGACAAAGTTCGCGTCGCGATCGGCCTTCATCAGGCGGGCAACACGATTAAAAGCGTCTTCCCAGGAAATCTTTTTCCACTCTTTAGAGCCCGGCTCGCGCACCTCAGGGTGCAGCAGGCGGTTGGGCGAGTGGACCATGTCGAGCAGGCCTGCGCCCTTGGGGCATAGTGACCCCTTGTTCACCGGGTGATCCGGATCGCCCTCGATATGAATAATCTTGGTTTTCTTTGTGGCCTCATCGGTCTTTGAATACATCAAGACGCCGCAGCTCACAGAGCAATACGGGCATGTGCCACGGGTTTCAGTGGTGCGGGCTAATTTAAAAGCCCGGACTTCAGCGTGCGCGGTGGCCGGTGCAAGACCTAGACCCACTGCAGATGAAGTCGCGACACCTGCCGAACAGACCTTAAAGAACTGTCGGCGAGACATCGGTGCGTTCATTTGTGTCCCTCCAGAACGAACGTTGATCAAGTACCAATTGACTTACCGCAAACATCCTATGGATTTTTGCTAGGTGGAGTGTGATCCTGCCAGCGATAGATTCAAGGTGCAGTGCAATATGCGTGTAAACGCATTCTTGGCATTGTCGAGCGTCTGTTGTAGACACCTAAATGAGTTTTTCCCACCGGCTACGGGTCATGGGTTGACTTCATCAGACTGATTGCGCAGGCTCTCGGCTCCCGCATTTTTAGATGCCTATTTTTTAAAGCTGCCTTACGTGTCTGACCAATTCGAGCCCCAAACCATAGAAATGGCGCTGCGCGCCATTTCCAGCCAGATCAGCCGATCACAGAGAAAGGAAAAAATCGTTATCGGACAGGCGTCGGGCCGGGTTCTGGCCTCTGACGTCCTCAGTCCAAAGGATGTCCCCGAGCATCCACTCTCGGCCATGGATGGCTACGCGTTTTCCCTAGGACACCTGAACAAAACAAATAGCAATTCACCCTACCTATTTAAGGTTACTGGCCGCTCCCTTGCGGGTCATCCCCTGCAGGGACAGGCCGAGACTCAGGGCTGCGTGCGTATTTTCACCGGCGCACGCGTGCCGCCCGAATTCGATGCTGTGATTGCGCAGGAGCGCGTGACGATTGATCAGTCCAACGACACCGTGCAATTCGAGGTGAAAGATATTCAGCCCTTTGCAAACATTCGCAGAGCCGGTGAGGATATCGCCGCAGGCGCCACTGCCCTGCCCGCAGGCACGCAAATTGGGGCCCGCGAAATCGCGCTGCTTGCATCCATCGGTGTTGCCGAAGTTGAGGTGATGCAAAAGATCCGCGTTGCAGTGCTCTCCACTGGCGATGAAGTCATTGATCCAGGTAACGCCCTGCCCCCAGGCAAGACCTATGATGCCAACCGCCCTATGCTGCTGGAGATGGTTCGGAACTGCGGTGCTGAAGCGATTGATCTCGGCATTGTGCTTGATGATGCAGAGAGTCTTCGCAAGAACATTCAGCACGCAGCAGCAATTGCCGATGCCGTGATCACCTCGGGTGGTGTAAGTGTCGGTGAAGCGGACCACACCCGCAACGTGATGCAATCGCTGGGCGAGATTGCTTTTTGGAAATTGGCCATCAAACCCGGACGTCCATTGGCGGCAGGCTGGCTGCGACATCCATCAGAAGAAAAACAGGTGCCGTTTTTTGGGCTTCCAGGAAATCCCGTTGCAGCGTTTGTAACCTTTCAGGCAATCGTGGGGCCTTGTTTGCAGCAACTCGCTGGTGCTACCCCCACTTCGCCCACCATGTTACGCGCCACATTGTCGAAAGATGCCCGCAAGGCTCCGGGCCGCACAGAGTTTCTACGTTGTTCACTCAAACGGGGCCCATCCGGCGAGTGGCTTGCTGAAATCGCGGCCTCTCAGGGTGCAGCCAGCCTGAAGTCACTGGTGGATGCCGATGGCCTGGTGGTGTTGCCCCACGAGGCAGGCCCGCTTGTGGCGGGCACGCCTGTGGATGTGATTGTTTTGCGTTAGGCGACAGCGAAATCCGCAAACATCAGACTGATCCAACGCAGATCCTCTTCCCAGAGTTTGGTCCGCCGATCATTGTCGTCAATCTGGGTCTGAACGACATGGCCCTCGGGGCCGAACTTGTAATCAAATTGGACCGAGATCGCCTCTTTGGGGTCGTTGTTGACCAGCATGTAACAGAGATTGTCGATCATGATGTGCTTGGGTGTTCGGCCCGCTGCCTGATCGGCGATATGCCGGGCCACTGACTTGCCCATCCAGTTGGCCACATGGCCACTCTTCGGATAGTGGCCAAACTGCGGCGAAATGGCGCCGACTGAATCGCCGATCACATAGACCTGAGGGTCATCCTTCGCGTTGTAAATCAAGGGGTCTACACCTGCCCAGCCAGTTGGTTTGCCATCGGGTGTTTTGCCAATGAGATCCGCCTTCCAGACAAGATCGGCAGCCTGATGGGGTGGCATAAAGATGGCCTCATCGAAATCAAAATCACCCGCCTCGGTTGAAATGCGTTTCTTATAAGGATCGACAGACTTCACCCGCGCATTCGGCACATGGGTGATGATGTTCGGATAAAGCTCCTCGAAGGCCTGGCGATAACCCAGCGTAATCGGCGCAATGCGCGGCTTTGGATCCAGAATCACGATCTTGGCTGGAATTTTTTTAGTTTTAAACCACCAGGCCATCAGGCAAGCCCGCTCATAAGGTGATGGCGGACAGCGGTGCGGCGGTGGCGGCAAGGTCATGACAATGGTGCCGCCCTTGAAATTCTGAATCTTGCGCTTGAGCACAGCGTGTTCGGCACTTGGAATATAGGCCGAAGGGAATGCGGCCTTGGTGTATTCGATGGTTTTCCAATCATTGCCAAACCAGGGCTCAAACGCATTACGGATGCCGCCGGCAATAATCAGCCAGTCGTACTGAAGAAAGCCCTGCGCGGTGTGAACGCGCTTGGCGCCGCGATCGATATCGCTGATCTCCGTTTGAATGAAGGTGTAACCGTACTTCTTCGCTGGCGGCAGATAAGAATGAGCCAGAAAATCTGTGTTCACCACATCAATGAGCCATTTATTGCTCAGCGGGCAGGACCAGAAAAACGGGTTGCGCTCTAACATCACAACCTCAAGATCAGGGGCTGTCTGCCGGACATATCTCGCGGCAGTCATTCCACCCCAGCCACCGCCAGCAATCACAACGCGACGCTTGCCCGATCGGGGCATGAGCTCCTGGGTGGGTTTAATGATCAATGGTTGTGCGAAAGCGGGCGTGCCAGCCAAGGCTGCGGCAGCCAGTCCAGAAGCGACAAAACCTCGACGTGAGTCGAAAGTCGACATAGAAGACCTCTATTCGGAAAGATGACCCGCACGGGGCACGGAGACGGCTCGGCCAAGCTGGCACAAAGCTGAGGCTTAATTTTAACGCGACATCACGCGCCGGGAGGCGTAGGACAAGCCATCGACCAGCACAACCAGGAGAATCATGGCGATCAAGATGCTGCTGGTTTCTTGCATCTGAAATAAGCCCATATGAAACGCGAGCATCTGGCCCAGACCGCCGCCGCCCACCACCCCGAGCACAGCTGCCGCACGGATATTGTTTTCCCACCGGTAGAGGCTGTAAGACATCAATTGCGGCAGCACTGTAGGAAGCGTTGCATACAAAAATATTCGCCCCTCCGGCACGCCTTGCAGACGCAAAGCCTCAGCGGCATGCTTCGGCGCATTCTCAATAGATTCAGAAAAGAGTCTTCCCAGCACACCTGTGGTGTGCAGCGCCAGCGCAAGGGTTCCTGCAAACGGGCCCAGGCCTGCAGAAATCAACAGCAAGGCGGCCCAGACCAACTCAGGGATTGAA
This sequence comes from Burkholderiaceae bacterium, assembly GCA_018882795.1. Lineage (GTDB taxonomy): Bacteria > Pseudomonadota > Gammaproteobacteria > Burkholderiales > Burkholderiaceae_A > Lacustribacter. The sequence goes on from VERJ01000007.1 coordinate 21,481, forward strand.
CGCAGGGCATTCAGGATCAGACGGATGACCCAACGCCAGCGTGCCGGATCCGCTGCATGGCTCTTGCTCGCAGGCAGGGCCAAAAAGATGCCAAATATCGCCGCCAACACCGTACCCAGCGCCGACATGGCCAAGGTCTCGAGGCTGGCACGCAATAATTTCATCAAGAACTTCGGCTCAAGATTCGGCGATAACAACTCCGCAATAAACTTGGCCATGCGTTGTGCGCTATCGACCGAGAGCAGGCGCGCGAGCTGCAGATCGAGCGACCAGAAACTGGCCAAGACCAAACCACAGAGTCCGAAGGTAACCCAGCACACAGAACAATCCCACCGCAGCCAGGGATTCGGCCGTTGATGGTTCATTGCACCACCTTTCGCAGCCAGGCACTTAACACATCCGCAAGGCCCACAAGCATCATGAAGACCAACAACATGGTGGCAACCTCTCCGCCATTAAACATCTTCATGGAGTTGTCCATCTGCTGGCCTAAGCCCCCTGCCCCAACAAATCCCAGCACCGCCGAGGAACGTATGGCGCATTCCCAGCGATACACGGTGTAACTGGTGAGTTCTGTAGCGTTTTGCGGCAATAGTCCAAAGAAGAATGCCTGCAACCGACCACTGCCATTACGCAACAGGCTTTGGGTCGCATGGGTTTCGCCACTTTCCAAAATTTCACCATAGACCTTGCCCAACATGCCCGCATACGTCAGACCAATAGCCAAGACACCTGCGGCCGGGCCAAGGCCGACCACGCGGACAAATACCAGCGCCCAGATCAACTCAGGGATGCTTCGCAACACAATCAGTAGCCATCGAGTCGCCTGCCGAATGACAAAGGGGATTACATTCATCCGGCCCTTGAGTGCCGAGACCGACAAGACACTGGTCGATGCCAAGGTGAGTGGAATGGCCAGTATCAATGCTAGGGCCATGCCTGCTGTGGCAATCGCGATGGTGCGCCAGGCTTCCGCGGCGACCATCATTAAGAAATCAGGCGCAATAACTGGCGGAAAAAAATCACCTAGAAATTTTCCTGTGACTTTCAGGTTATCGGGCTGAAAAAATATCCATGGTTTGAATTCAGTCGCCACCAACGCTGGCAACAACAGCACAACAGCAACGCTTGCCCAAAACACACGTCCCGCCCATGCGGGATCACGCATTGCTGGATTCTGAAGTGTGCTGCCCAAGGCCATAAGTTTCCGCGCTACTAATGTGCGCTTAACGGCAATGCACGATGTTTACGGAAGCAGGCTGTGGCGGGAGGTCAATGACAGGGGCACCCACGCCGGCCAATTCGTGCTCGTGCTGCGCATAGAGTTGCGCCAAAACTGACTTGGTGACCTGAGACGAAGGGAGATCAAACGCCAGACGGCCATCCCGTAGGCCAATCACCCGGGGAAATTCTGCTGTGGCCACATCAACCTGATGCAAGGTGGTGATTAACGTGACATGTCGCGCTCGGGCCTGTTGGGTCAGGGTCGTGATCGCCTGCCGTGCCCGCGTGGGATCGAGTGCCGATAAGGGTTCATCAACAAGCCACAGGGATGCCGATGACATCAATGCCCGGGCCAAACCAACCCGTTGACGTTCACCGCCGGAGAGGCGATCCACGCGATCCCAGACCTTCTCGGAAAGATCAAAGGCGGCCAATGCCTCCAGCGCCTGCCCGATATGCCGCGGGTAGACCAATTGCGCGAGACTCTCCAGCAAAGACATGTTGGGCAGTCGGCCCGCCATGAGCGCCGTCACCACCCGCTGACGCGGTGGCAGGGGCGGGGTCTGAGGCGCATAGAAAAGCTTACCGCGCAGCCGCTGAAGCTGGGCAGTGGATAACAGCCAGGGATCCTGGTCATCGAGCATCACATGGCCCAACGCCGGTTTTAGAGCAGCACCAATCAAATTCAAGACTGTGGTCTTACCCGCGCCAGATGGACCGATCAACGCCACCTGCTCACCACTGGCAATCGAGAGAGACAGATCCCCAACAGCCGGAGATGCCCTGGAAGAGGCCGCCGGGTGGCGGCCCTCTACTTGCTGAAGCATGACCTTCACGGCACAGACCAGACTACTTGATCAGCCCGGCACTGCGACCAGCAACCTCCAAGCCTTTATAGTTCTCCGCCTTTGTCGCGATGTATTTGCTTGCCCGATTGAGGGTAAGAATCTCTTTACCCTCTGGCGTATTCATGTCCAGGGCCAACAGGGCCTTGGTGATCCGATCCCGAAGCGCAGCAGGCATATCGGCATGGACCGACCAGTTGTAATTAAAGTAAGGCGGCGTGGTGTAAAAGACATCGACCTTGCTGGTATCCACCTTTTTCTCGGTAACGAACTTGTTCCACACCGTGATGTCGAGGGCAGCAGCGTCCACTCGGCCACTCACCACTGAGGCAATCGTGGCATCGTGAGCACCAGAATACGCAACCCGTTTAAAGTCGCGCTCAGGATCAATGCCCGCCTCAAGTAAAAAGGAACGCGGCATCAGGCTGCCTGAGGTACTGGACTGCGATCCAAAGCTGAACTGCTTGCCTTTGAGATCTGCAAGCTTTGTAATGCCGGAGCCCTTCTGGGTGATGAACACTGACCGGAATTTGGTGTCTTCCTCGCGTTGGGCAATGGAAATGACCTTGCCACCCGAGCGAATCTGCGCCTGCACATGGGTAAAACCACCGAACCAGACCAAGTCCACCTGTTTGTTCACCAGGGCTTCGACCGCGGCAGGATAGTCATTCACGGGCGTGAATTCGACTTTCATGCCCAGTGATTTCTCCAAGTATTTGGTCAGGGGGCCAAACTTACGCACCTGCTCGGTAGCGGCCTCTTCTGGAATGGTGGTGACTTTCAGAACCTGCTGGGCGCTGACAGCACCCGATACAGCAGCTGCAAACACGACAGCCGCAAGCTTCATCACATGACGACGCATCATATTGAAACCCTCTGCTTGGAAATGGGGCCCGCACGGGGCACGGAGCTGGCACGGCCAGAACGGCTCAATGCTAGAGCACGATCATAACGCGCCCGGCAATCAATACGCGGCTACGCCCCTTAGATAATTCCCTAGGCCTTTGGCACCACAGGGGTTTTACAAAGACTGGCCACACGGAAGGTGCCCATCAGCCCGGAATGCTGATGCTCGGCCACGTGGCAATGGATCATCCAATCGCCCGCGCTTTCGGCAACAAACGCGATCTCCTGGGTCTTGAATGGCCAGACCAGGGTGGAGTCTTTGAATGGGCCCCATTCGCCATTGGGCAGTCGCTCACGAAACACCACGCCATGAAAATGCATCGGATGAAACCAGGCGGTCCGGTTATCAATCAGGCAGCGCACCGTGCAGCCCTGATCGAAAACAAACAGGGGATCCGGATGATGGCCATGCGTATCCATATGGGAGCCATGGCTGTTACCCTTGCCATTCATCAGCCAGATCGCTTCTCGTGTGGCCTTGTTCGACAGCGCGCCGCCCTCCAGAACCATCTTGACCGTTTCAGCACCCGCGAGCACAGGTTCGTATAACGCATTGGGTTCGAGTCCCTCGAAGGGCTTACGTGCGGCCTGAGGGGATCGACTGCTGTACTTGATCAGCGCAATCTTGTTGCGCATGGCTGGGAAAAATTCGTCCTCGACTTCAAAACTTGAATTGGGCGCACCGGTGCAATCCAGAATCAGATCAATGCGATTACCCGGCGAGAAATGAAACGAATCGGTAAGCCGATACGGCGTGCAGGGGTGGCCGTCATGGGCAACCACCAGGGGCTGATGTCCATGAAACCGCAGCCTGAAAATTCGGGCACTCGCGGCATTCAAGATTCGCAAGCGAATCCGCTGGCCGGCACGGACATCCAGCACATTGGGACCGCGCTCTCCGTTGACCAACACGATATTCCCCAGGCGCCCGGCATGGGCCGCATCGTGCAGGCTCTTGAAGTTCGGCGAGATCGTTGCATCCCGCGTGAGCATGACATCCGAGATCGCCCAGGTGATGTCGTCATCCACATCGGGGGGATTTTTCTCCTCCACCACAATCGTGCCAAACAGACCGCGGCCAATCTGCTCATAAGTGGCCACATGGGGGTGGTACCAGAAAGTGCCTGCATCCGGCAGCGGGAATTCGTAGACAAAATCCTCGCCGGGTTTGACCGGCGGCTGGGTAATGCCAGGCACGCCATCCATGGCATTGGGCAGCCGAATCCCATGCCAGTGGATCGTGGACATCATGCTCAGACGATTACGAAACTTAATTCGTACCGTATCGCCCTGCTGAGCGCGCAGCACAGGCCCAGGAATCATGTTGTTAAATGCCCAGACATCGGTGGCCGGATAGTCCTGGCCGAGCAGATTGAGTCGGGCTGGCTGCGCGATAAACAGATGATCGCGAACCCGGCCTGACCGGGCCGACCAGGCCAGCGGTGCCGACGCCACACCAATCGCTGCGGCGGAAGCAAGTCCAGACTTTAAAAAAATTCGACGGTTCATGGTAGCTTGTGGGTAATGAGTCTCTAAGAGGCCCAAAAAAAATGCAAGCCTGCCACCGACTAACCCCAATCCTTGTGTTGATGCTCATGCCCGCCCTCGCCTGGGCCCATAGCTGTCCCCTGGAGATGCACAAGATCGACCAGGCCCTGGCAAAGGCGAAATCCCTGGATGTCGCAACGGAAAAGAGAGTCCGTGAATTACGTGCCGAGGGCGAGAAGCTCCATCGTCAAGACAAGCACGGCGAGGCGATGCTGGTGCTGGGTTCAGCGAAAAAACTATTAAAGATCGAGTAAACCAGATTCATGCGTTATCAACACCATCTCTTTATTTGCACGAATGAGCGTGATAACGGGCCATGCTGCGCGACCCGGGGGGCCTTTGATGTGCTCAAGGCGATGAAACACGCACTGCGCGAGCGCGGCCTGGATCACGATGGCGGCATCATGGCCAACAAATCCGGCTGCTTTGGCCTGTGTGAGCAGGGCCCCAATGTGGTGGTCTATCCGCGGGGCAGCTGGCACCAGATTCACACGACCGAGCAGGCCATCGCATTGATCGATGAACTCGCCTCAACGCCTGGCGGCTGAATCCATCACCGGCCTGATCCTCTGCGGCGGGGCAGGCAGTCGCATGGGCGGCGTGGACAAAGGTCTGATCGATTTTCATGGCAAGAAACTGATCGACATTGCCATTGATCGGCTCAGGCCCCAGGTTGGACCACTGATCATCAATGCCAATCGCAATCTTCGCGACTACCAAACACGCGAGCTGCCCGTCATCAGCGATCCACGATTTGGTGATGACGACCCAGGCTTTCAGGGGCCACTGGCAGGGATCCTGGCGGGCCTGCAGGCCACGAGAACTTCCTGGATGGTGACGGTGCCTTGCGACTGTCCGCTCTTTCCCAATCATCTCGTGGAAGATCTGCTCAAGGCCAATCTCGGCCAGCAGCAAGGGGCCTACATCGCGTCCCATCCGACATTTGCCCTCATACCGGCATCAGCCACGTCACACTTGGAACATTTTCTTCAGCATGGGCAGCGTCGGTTGGGTCAATGGCTAGCCGAGATCGGCGCAACGCCAGTTGCCGCCCATGAGAAAGCCCAATTTCGAAATCTAAACACCCCCCAAGACCTCGGCCAGTAACACCAGGCAGGGGCCCAGGCGCTGGGTAAAATGGGTGCCATGTCCGCCTCACCCAAGCTTGCCCATCTGGTTCTTGCAACGCGGCCATCGTTTCTGACTATTGCGGCCGTGGGCTGTCTGATCGGTTTTGCACTCAGCTACCAGCAGACTGGTGGCATTGATCCCTGGGCCTGTCTGCTGGCGATCATGGTTGCTGTCATTGGCCAGGCCAGTGCCAATGTGATCAACGATTATTACGATGCCCTGAACGGCAGCGATGCGATCAATCAAGACCGCATCTCGCCTTTTACCGGCGGCAGTCGAATGATTCAGGATGCACTGCTTTCAGAGACCCAGGTAAAAGCTATTGGCGTGACCACCCTGCTGCTCGCCACTCTAGCTGGTACAGCCCTGCTGCATCGGCTCAATGCATGGCATCTTATTTGGGTGGGATGCGCTGGACTTTTCATCGGCTGGGCCTATTCCGCAGAACCGTTTCGGCTCATGAGCCGTGGCCTGTGGGGCGAGGCGGCCATCGTTGCAGCCTGGGCCCTCATCGTGGCCGGATCGGCATCGCTACAGACCCATCAACTCACGCCATCGGCAATAATGCTGGGGATTGCCTACGGCTTACCCGTGGCCAGTATTCTTTACGCCAATCAGATTCCAGATATCAAGGCCGACCGCGCGGTGGGCAAGATGACGCTCGCTGTCAGAACACCCGCTCACCAACTCTGGATCTGGTATGCGCTGTTCGCAGCGCTCTCGTGGGCCATTGTGATGGGCATGATCGCCGTGCATACACTGCCAAACGCTGCCTTGCTGTCGCTGATCGGGCTGCCCTTCTCCTTGGCTGCAATACACAATCTCAAAAAAGCGCCACTGCCTCGTCAGACCATCACCAGTTGCATCAAGCAAACGATTTTGGCAGCCCATCTCTTTGGGCTGGGCCTGTCGGTGGGCATCGCCATCGGCTAAGGCAGCAAATCGAATCTGAAAGGATCACCATGCCACTGAGTTACACTCCGCAAGACCTCAGCAGCGAGACCCTAAAAAACACTCCGGGGTTTGCTGTGCTGGCATTTGGCACCAACTGGTGCGGCCACTGTCAGGCTGCTGCACCCGAAATTGATGCAGCATTGACCAAGTACCCGCGAGTAAAGCATCTCCAGGTGGAAGACGGCAAAGGCCGAAAGCTCGGCCGTGAGTTTGGCGTCAAGCTCTGGCCGACATTAATTTTTCTGCGCGACGGGGTGGAGATCGACCGTCTGGTTAGACCAACAACATCTTCCGCGGTCGGGGAGAGTCTCAAAAAGCTCCAGCCTTAAATGGCAGGCCCGATCAGCTCGCCAGGCCCTGGCTGGCCAGGTATTCGTCGTAGCTGCCCTTGAAATCGGTCACCGTGCCATCACCACGGACCTCCAGAATCCTCTGGGCCACAGCATTGACAAATTCGCGGTCGTGAGAAACCACAAATAGCGTGCCCTGAAATTTTTCCAAGGCCAGTTGCAGGGACTCAATCGATTCCATATCCAGATGGTTGGTGGGCTCATCCAGCATGAGCACATTGTGTCGGCCCAGCATCAGGCGGCCAAAGGTCATGCGGTGTTTCTCACCACCGGACAGTACCCGGACCATCTTGCCGACATCGTCGCCCGAAAAAAGCAGTCGGCCAAGGATGGAGCGCACGGCCTGGTCATCATCGCCCTCCTGGGTATAGCGGCCGATCCAGTCGGTGAGCGTAACCTCCTGCTCGAAATCGGAATAGACGTCCTGCTGCATGTAGCCGATGTTGGCGTTTTCCGCCCATTTGTTCTCGCCGCTATCCGGATCCATACCACTGACCGCAGCGCCAGCAATACAGCGCAGCAGCGTGGACTTGCCTGCACCGTTAGCGCCCACGATGGCAATCTTTTCGCCTGCCTCCACCATGAGCGAAAACTTGTTGATTACCGGCACCGTGCGGCCATCGAAGGTCTTGGAAATACTCTGTACGTGCACGGCCTGGCGGTAGAGCTGCTTGGCCTGCTCAAAGCGGATATAGGGATTCTGGCGTGACGATGGCCGCACCTCTACCGCATCGCTTTGAATTTTCTCAATCAGCTTGCGACGTGAGGTGGCTTGCTTGGCCTTGGACTTGTTCGCCGCAAAGCGGCGTACGAATTCCTGCAACTCCGATACCCGCTCTTTACTCTTGGCATTGGCAGCCATCAGTCGGGCACGGGCCTCGGAAGATGCCAGCATGAAGTCGTCGTAGTTACCGGGATAAATCCGCAGCTCGCCGTAATCCAGATCCGCCATGTGGGTGCAGACCGAATTCAGGAAGTGACGATCGTGCGAGATGATGATCATCGTGCTGTTGCGTTCATTCAGAATGTCTTCCAGCCATTGGATGGAGTGGATATCCAGATTGTTGGTGGGCTCATCCAACAGCAGCACATCGGGATCGGAAAAAAGCGCCTGGGCCAGCAGCACGCGCAGCTTCCAGCCCGGCGCGATATCGCGCATGGGCCCGTGATGCTGTTCAATCGGAATACCCACACCAAGCAGCAGCTCCCCTGCCCGGGCCTCGGCAGTGTAGCCACCGTATTCAGCGAACTTGGCCTCCAGCTCCGCCGCCTTCATGTAATCGTCTTCCGTGGCATCAGGGTTGGCATAGATCGCATCCCGTTCGGTCTGGGCGGCCCACATCTCCTCATGGCCTATCATCACCACATCCAAGACGCGTACATCTTCAAAAGCGAATTGATCCTGGCGCAACTTACCCAGACGCACGTGCGGATCCTTCATGACATTGCCATTGGAGGGCTCTAAATCGCCGCCCAGAATTTTCATGAAGGTGGATTTACCGCAGCCGTTGGCCCCGATCAAGCCGTAGCGGTTGCCGTTATCGAACTTGGCGTTAACGTTTTCAAACAGCGGCTTGGCGCCGAACTGCATGGTGATATTGGCAGTCGATAGCATGTGATTAGATTTTTAAGCGGTTTTTACCCAGTGTCGGGCGTTGCGGAACATCAGCATCCAAGGGGAGTCATCTCCGGCAAAGTTCAGCTCAGGCGGCAGCCAGGACATCTGCACCTTTCTGAAGACCCGTTCCGGGTGGGGCATCATCAGGCTGATGCGGCCATCGGTGTTCGTAAAGCCGGTCAGGCCCTGGGGTGAACCATTGGGGTTGGCGGGATAGGTCTCTGTGGGTGCACCCTGCGCATCGACATAGCGCATGACTGGACTGCGAGGAAGGGTAGCCGAGGTAGCCATCTGCGGAAAAAGGGCTCTCCCCTCGCCGTGAGACACCACCACCGGCAGAATGGAGCCCTGCATACCCGTGAATAGAATCGACGCCGACTCCAGAATCTCCACCCGCGAGAAACGTGCCTCGAACTGCTCAGATCGATTACGCACAAATTGCGGCCACTGTTCTGCGCCAGGAATGATCTCTCTCAGGCTGCTCATCATCTGACAGCCATTGCAGACACCCAAGGCAAACCGAGTGGGGTCGGCAAAGAAACGCTCAAATTGCGCCCGCAATCCATCGTGAAAAAGAATCGATTTGGCCCAACCCTGGCCTGCGCCCAAGACATCGCCAAAGGAAAATCCGCCACAGGCCGCCAGGCCCGCGAAATCGGACAGCAGCACCCGACCCGCCAGCAGATCGCTCATATGAACATCCCAGGCCTCAAAGCCAGCGCGATCAAATGCAGCCGCCATTTCCACATGTCCGTTCACACCCTGCTCGCGCAGGATGGCCACCTTAGGCCGGTGCGCGAGCACTGCCGCGGTGAGTGCACCTTGTCGCGCCACCAACTCAGGGCCCAGCCGCACCATCGGTGATGTGATGTTTGCGACAGAATCCAGTTCTTGATCGGCACACTCCGGATGGTCGCGGCGGCGCGCGATCTCGGTGCTGACCTCAGACCAGATTCGTTGAAGTGTTTTTCGGGGCTGCTGATAGATGCACTTGGCATCGCGATAGATTTCAATCGCATCGCGGGTGTTCACCGTGCCGATCTCGAATGCCAAGCGTGAGAGATCGTGCCTGCGCAGACAGTCCATCACCGCGGAGCGCCGTTCTTTGCTCACCTGCAATACTGCGCCCAATTCTTCTGAAAAAAGCGCCTTGAGCGTGAGCTCATCACGCTGAACGGAGACCTGCTCGGGCCGGATCTTAAAGTCGCCCCAATCGGCCGCCACCGGATCAATGGTCAGCAGATCAATATTGATGGTCAGGCCGCAGCGACCTGCAAAAGCCATCTCGCAGAGCGCGGCAAAGAGACCGCCATCAGAGCGATCGTGATAGGCATGGACCATGTCGGTCTGGTGCAGCTCCGACATGGCAAGCATAAATCGCCGCAGCACATCAGGACTGCCAACATCCGGCACATCGGTGCCGAACTGATCAATGCATTGGGCCAGCACTGATCCGGCAAGGCGATTTTTTCCTTCTCCAAGATCAATCAGAATCAAGACGGTGTCAGGCACGGTGTCAGACACCTGGAGTGTTGGCGTCCAGGTGCGGCGCACATCCTGTACCGGCGCCACAGCAGTGAGATTCAAAGATACCGGCGAGATCACCGACTGCGGGCCATGACTGTCTTGCCAGGTTGTGCGCATCGACAATGAATCCTTGCCGACCGGGATCGACAGGGAAAGTGCCGGACAGATTTCCTTACCCAGGGCCTCGACCGCATCAAACAGCGCCGCATCCTGACCAGACTCACCACAGGCAGCCATCCAGTTGGCAGAAAGCTTCACGGTTTCGAGCGGCCCCACGTCTGCAGCGGCAAGATTGGTCAACGCTTCCCCCACTGACATGCGGGATGCCGCGCGGGGGTTGGTAATTGCCAGCGGAGTACGCTCGCCCATCGCCATGGCCTGACCACCCGTGCCCTCAAAATCCCAGAGCGTGACGCCAACATCAGCAACCGGTGTCTGCCATGGACCGACCAGCTGATCACGCGCCGTCAGTCCACCCACAGTGCGATCACCGATGGTGATCAAAAAGTTTTTGCTTGCCACCGTGGGATGTGAAATGACTTGCGCTGCAATTGTTTCGAGGCCAACACCGGAGAGGTCAATCTCGGTAGTGGGGACGACCTCGCGCGTGGCAATGCGGTGCATTTTGGGGGGCTTGCCCAATAGGACCGAAAGCGGCAGATCTACAGGCGCTGACGCGCTCGTATCATCAGAAACCACCAAACGATCTTCATCCGTGGCAACACCCACCACCGCAAACGGGCAGCGCTCACGCGCGCACAATACGCTGAAGCGTTCGAGGGCCTGTGGCGCAATCGCCAGCACATAGCGTTCCTGGGATTCATTGCACCAGGTCTCTGCAGGCGAGAGTCCGGTTTCATCCAGCGGCACATCCGCCAGTTTGAAACGGCCACCGCGATCAGCGCCATGGACCAATTCGGGAAAGGCATTGGAGAGTCCGCCGGCACCGACATCGTGAATTGAGAGGATGGGATTTCCGTCACCCATTGCGGCGCAGGCATCAATCACCTCTTGCGCACGGCGCTGCATCTCGGGATTGCCTCGCTGTACGGAATCGAAATCAAGCGCCTCCTGATTGGCGCCGCTTTGAATCGAAGAGGCAGCGCCCCCCCCCATGCCGATGCGCATGCCAGGGCCGCCAAGCTGAATCAATAGCGCACCCGGGGGAATCGCATGCTTGTGGGTCTGGCGATTCGAGATCACGCCGATGCCACCGGCCAGCATGATGGGCTTGTGATAGCCCCAGCGTCTGCCGCCAACCGTCATCTCGAAACTTCTGAAATAGCCCAGAATATTGGGCCTGCCGAATTCATTATTAAACGCAGCGCCCCCCAGAGGGCCTTCAATCATGATTGAGAGCGGGGATGCAAGACGCGATGGTGCATGGGGCGCATTGCTGAAATCCAGCCGCGAGACCGTAAATCCGGTGAGCCCCGCCCGGGGTTCCGCTCCGCGGCCCGTGGCGCCTTCATCGCGAATCTCACCACCAGAGCCCGTCGCAGCGCCCGGAAAAGGAGAGATCGCGGTGGGGTGATTATGGGTCTCGGCCTTGAGCACGGTATGCACCATCTCGGGCTCACGCCCATAGGCCGAGGGACCCCCCGATTGCGGCCGAAACCGGTTGGCCTGCGCCTGATGCAGTATCGCTGCGTTATCGGCGTAGGCCACCACAGTGTGCTGTGGCGTCGTGGCATGGGTGTGCCGAATCATTGCAAAAAGCGATTCCGACTTGGGCTCGCCATCCACAGTGAAGTCAGCATTGAAAATCTTATGTCGGCAGTGCTCGGAATTTGCCTGGGCAAACATCAGCAGCTCGACATCCGTCGGATCCCTGCCCAACTCACCGTAGGCCTTGGCCAGGTACTCGATTTCATCTTCCGATAGGGCCAAGCCCAATTCGGTATTGGCACGCAGCAAAGCGGCCATGGCCGAGGCCTGTGTGCCGCCAAGACCAATACGGCCAAGAGGCTGTGAAACGCGGGGCTCGAGAATATCGACAGGCGGGCTGCCAACAAACCAGGACTCCGTCATGCGATCGTGCAGAACGCCAGCAATGCGCTCAATCAGCGCAGCGTCTGAGGTGGACAAGCCAATATCCACCGCCATGCCCCGCTCGACCCGATCAATATGCTCCAGGCCACAGGACTTCAGGATATCGGTTGCCTTGGTGGACCAGGGTGACCGTGTGCCACGCCGGGGCACGACACAGATTCTGAGGGTACTTTTTGCAGCAGGTGCCAGCGGGCCGTTAGCCCCCAGAATCGACAGAAGCCGCTGATCTGAGGCATCGGCCTGACCCCGCAACAGATAGCACCAATGGGATTGGACCGATGACGCCCGCGGAGCGATCGCCTGGATTTTGGAGGTCAGCCGGGAGAGTCGAAACTCGGAGAGGGCAGTTTCGCCACCGAGCAACAGCATCGAAGACATGCAAGGATTATACGGTGGACCCCGCGGCCAATTTCAGGACCTGCTGGCAGCGTGCCGCCAAGTCGGCAGCGTGCGTTACCAGAATCACTGTTGTGCCATGCCTTGCCTGCAGCTCAAACAACAGGTTCGAAATCTTTTCGCCATTGGCCGCATCCAGACTGCCCGTAGGCTCATCGGCAAAAATCAATTTGGGTTCGGTGACAAAGGCCCGCGCCAAGGCAACCCGCTGCTGCTCGCCGCCCGATAGAGTCTTGGGGAAGTGGCTGATGCGGGCCGACATGCCCACCTGATCCAGCAGGTCCTCGGCCCTGCGGCGGGGATCCGAGGCACCGCTGAGCTCTAAGGGCAGCATCACATTTTCCACGGCATTCAGATGCCCCAGCAGCTGAAAGGACTGAAACACAAAACCCAACACGCCATTGCGGCGTCGGGCACGCTCATCTTCTCCGAGCTGATCGATCCGCTCGCCAAACCAGTGGACCTCGCCCGAGGTGGGCGTGTCCAACCCTGCAAGGATTCCCAAAAGAGTGGACTTGCCGCTGCCCGAAGCCCCTAAAATAGCCAATGACCCGCCCCGTTCGACCGACAAGGACACGTCCCGCAAAATATCAATGGAACCCGTGCTGTCCGTCACGGTCTTTGTGATGTGTCTGGCCTCAATCGCACTCAACAATATCTCTCCTGGATGCTGCATGACTTGCCCTTCGAAATCTCGACCAAAATGCCGATACGCATCCTGCTGCTGACAGCGTTCGCGCTGGGCATACTTGCCACCGCCCTACCGATCAAGGCCTTGGCTAATCCGAATGCTCCGGTGATTCTGGTCTTCGGCGATAGCCTCTCGGCAGAGTATGGCCTAAAGCGGGGCTCTGGCTGGGCGGCGCTACTTCAAGACCGCCTCAAGCGCGAGGGGTTCCCCCACCGCATTATGAACGTGAGCATCTCTGGAGAAACCACATCCGGCGGACGCTCACGGTTTGATGCCGCACTAAAGAAACACGCACCTAATATCGTATTGCTGCAGCTTGGCGCAAATGATGGGTTGCGCGGCCTAGCCATCAGCCAGACCCGCAAAAATCTAGCCGAGATGATTGAGCGTGCCCAGGCCCAGGGCGCAGCGGTGCTGCTCATTGGCATCCGGATCCCACCGAACTACGGACCAGACTATACCCGGCAATTCGATGGCCTCTTTACCCAGCTGGCGGCAGACAAGCAGGTGCCACTTGTGCCATTTCTGCTGGATGGCATTGCAGAAAATCCCTTAATGTTTCAGGCCGACACGATCCACCCTAACGAAAAAGCCCAACCAAAAATACTCGCCAATGTCTGGAAGGTGCTCTCCAACGGGCTCCTGCAGCGGCCTGATGCCCCAGCCAATGCGGCCCTGGCCCGCTAGTGCACAGCAGCCCTTGGTCTAAAGCCTCTTTTTCGAGGCCTACTTGAATTTGTAATAGCTGTCGTTCAGGTAACGGCCCACGTGCTGAATTTCTTCTTCAAACCAGCCGGAGTTGGTACGCGTGTTACAGAATTCGATCATCCCGCGGAGCTGAGCGGCATTGGTCGACTTGCGAAACATCTCATCTGAATACAACTGGGTGCCGTTTTTATCCGGGAACATGCTGTTGTGGCAAGACACGCACCGGGGGTCGTGGAGCTTTTTACCCGTTGCAACATCACCTTTAGGAAAAGGATTGGCACTGGCCTGCAGCGGCGCCAGCCCGAGCCCAATCACCAATGCGAAAACACCCATCAGCAGTTTTGTGGGGTTCATCAGCACACTCCTTATCGTCGATGCATGAGAAAAAATATTGTGCAATGCCGGCCTTAGGCCGCCATGCCCGGGTTGCCCTGCACTCCAATTAACCGGGGCACATTGAGCTTGCGTGGCGAGATACGCTTTTTCGCCTTTAACCAGGCCTCCACCACCTCCCAGATCGGCTCGCCCTTGGCGCCTTCGGCCACGGGCGCCCAGCCCGCCACCTTATAGGTTTTGTTGGCCTCGATCGGTTTGCCATTGAGTCGCATGTCGCTGATGCGGCTGCCCTGCTTGCCCCCGGGCTCACAGGCATAGGTCAGGCCGCCTACGCGGACCATATCACCGCCCTGCTGATAGTAGGGATCGGGGTTAAACAGGTTGTCGCAGACATCTTCCAGCACCGTCTTGATGAACTCACCTGTCATGTCGGTGACCGTGGTGTACGGATAGGTAATGGCGGTCTGATCCATCACGTGCTCGCGCGTGATGCTCTGGCCCGACAGAATGCTGGTGCCCCAACGGAAACCCGGCGAGAAGGCGATGTCTGCGCCCTTGACTTCCATCAGCGCATCGCAGATCAGCTGATCGAAGGTGCCGTTGAAATTTCCCCGACGATACAGCAGCCCCTCAGTCACGGCGAGCGGCTCCTCCAGCTTCGCTTTATAAGGTGCGCGCACTTTATCAATCAGCCCCTGCATGGCTCTATCCGCAGGCAGCATATTGGAGAACACGGGCAGCAGCGAATACTTAAAGCCTGCCACCTTGCCGTCGCGCACATCGAAATCCATCACCCCTAAAAATTTGGAATTCGAGCCCGCATTGGTGACCAGGGTTTTGCCGCCAGGATTGCTCACCACCACCGGCTGAGGCACGCCATCATGGGTGTGGCCACCGAAGATGGCATCAATCCCCCGCACTCGAGAGGCCATCTTCAGATCGACATCCATGCCATTATGCGAGATCACCACCACCACCTTGGCACCCTTGGCACGGACTTCATCCACCATCTTCTGCATGTTCTCGTCCTGGATACCAAAGGACCAGTCCGGCACCATGTAACGTGGATTTGCGATTGGCGTGTACGGGAAGGCCTGGCCGATCACCGCCACGGAAATGCCGTTTTGCTCACGAATCACATAGGGCTTAAAGACCTGATCGCCGAAATCCGTGGTCTTCACATTCTGCGCAAGAAACTCGATGTTGCCGGCGAAATCTTTTTTCACAATCTCTTCCACCCGCTTGGCACCAAGGGTGAATTCCCAATGGGGACTCATCATGTTCACGCCCAGCAGCTTGCAGGCATCCACCATATCCTGACCATTGGTCCAGAGTGCCGTGGCCGACCCCTGCCAGGTATCGCCGCCATCCAACAGAAAAGCCTGGGGCCGATCGGCACGCATCTTTTTCACCAGTGTGGCCAGATGCGCAAAGCCACCCACCCTGCCATAGGCCTTGGCCGCCTTTTCAAAATCCAGGTAGGTAAACGCATGGGAGAGCGCCGTGTTGGCCTGCACCTTATGGAATTTCAGAAACTCCTCGCCGACAAAATGCGGGGGCCGCGCATTCATCACCCCAAGGCCGATATTCACACTGGGTTCGCGGAAATAAATCGGTGTCAGTTGCGCATGGCAGTCGGTGAAGTGCAGAAAACTCACATTGCCGTATTGAGGGATGTCGTAGAGCATTTCGCCCTTGGCAGAGGCCAGGGCCGCACTGGACCATGAGCCAAACATGCCACAGGCGCTGCCCGCAGCCATCACATTGAGAAATTCACGGCGATTGAGTTGCATGTCTTACACCTTCCAGAGAAACAACAGGAGGGGCCCGGCAGAACCCTGCCGGGCCAACTACGCTGGCTTACTTGTTCACGGGTGAGTTGGGGTCCAAGAGCAAGGCCACAAGATCCTTGATCTGTTCCTCGGTCAAAATGCCCTGATGCCCAAAGCGCGGCATATTCGTGCAGGCATTAAAAGCCTTGGCGTTGTAGATCTTTCCCCAGGTGTACTTAACTACCTCGGGCGAGTCGCCACGCAGCTTGCCGTAGTTGTAGAGGCTAGGCCCCAAGGTGCCGTGAGAAATTTCTTCTTTGCTGATCTGATGGCAGTTGTAGCAATTACCGCCGTTCGCCGAACCCGCCTTATCACTGTAGGTACTGCCACGTCCGTCCTGGGCGAGCCGCTCACCTGCCTTCCAGTCACCGAGAAATTTGCCATCGGATGGGTATTTGATGGTAGCTGCCTGGGCGGCCTCAAGCTTGCGGGTGATCTCGCCAGAAAGCGGCGTGCCCGCGTATTCGGCCTTCGAGCAGGCCTCGTTGATCGGATCCTGGTTAATCCGATCTTTCTTCGCAATGCCACGCTCAGAGAACGAGCGATTGACCGCATCTTTCGCCATCTTTTCCAGATCAGCCGCACTGTATTTTGTAGCGCATCCTGCGACCAGAAAGCTCAGGCCACACAACAATAAAATATTTGCTTTTTTCATCACGCTTACTCCCTCTGATCAGCGCTTAATGGTTGGGGCCAAGGACTTCACCCCCTTGCCAGTCACCCCCATATAACTTGAGAGGGCAATCGTTACATCAGAGCCAAACTCCACGTAAGGAAACCGCTGCTGACGGAAACAGTCTTCCAGCCGTTTCTGCATCGGCCAAAGCTGAGAATTCGACACCCGGTAGGCGGGCCACGAGGTAAAAGCCCTACCCGCCGGATCGTTCTTGGTCAGGTTGGGCAGCACCTGTAGGCGAATCCGTTTCCCATCCTCGCCATGGCAGGTGGCACAGGCAAAGTCATAAGGGCCCGCACGATAAAAGAAAATCTGTTTTCCGAGCTCATACATGCGGCGCTCCTCAGGATGACCCTGCGGAAGACTCACCGGCATACCGCGCGATTCCGAGGCAATCCAGGCCACCAGCGAAATGATGTCCTTATGGTCATCCCGGTCATAGACCCCTGCCTTGGCCTGGATGCCCTGATGCTGCTCCATGCAGGTCACGAGCCGCGTTTCAAGATCCTGCACACGCTTCACATCACTGAAGTAGCGCGGCAGAGTGACATACGCGCCTTTGACTACACCCGGTCCCTGTCCAAGATCGCATTTTTCAAGCGAGGCATTTTTGGGGCCACGCTTCTGCTTCCAGAGCGCTTCGCCTTTCGCCTCCCAGAGCTCAGCGGGGTTGCCGTCTGCAACCAGTTCCCGATAGCGATCAATCGCCTTTTCAGAGTCCGACTGGGCCAAGGCCACGATTGGTCCGGCGCCTCCTAGCGCCAGGGCCAGCAGCCCGCTCCCCACGATCTTTTTCAGCATGCATGTCTCCATTGTTCTTATCAGAAAAAGAAAAACCCGCCTTGATCAGGCGGGTCTTGTTTTAGTACCTAGGCAACTGTTGCTTCATCGGTACGCTTGTCGCCTTTGTTGTCGACCCAGGTGACCGTGATCTTATCGCCCGCCTTGCCCTTGGCCTTGAACTGAAGAAACGGATTCTTCGACACCGCAGGGCCCCACTGCACGGACATCACTGTCTTGCCATTGACCTGGCAATCCACATCCTGGATAAACCAGGCTGGGACCAGCTTGCCAGAAGCATCCTTGCGGACACCGGACTCCATTTCGTGGGCCATCAACACGCGGGCATCAATCACACCATCGGTTGCCTTTGCACGAATACGCATTGGATCTGCCATTTGAATCTCCTTGATTAATTCGGTCTAAAAAGTGATTGATTAGCCGCCGCAGCCGCCCAGGGTGACCTTAACTTCTTTCTTGGCCATAAAAAACTTGCCATCGGCCTTCACGATCGCGATCACATCCGAGCTCTGGCCCATCTTCACCCGCATCGAAACATCGGGTAGCGCATCAGCCGAGAACTCATAAAAGCCCGCCATCATGGCTGGATTCTTCTCGATCAACACAGCAATCATTTCTGTTTTGGCAATCTTGGAGGCCACACCCACCGGCACCACGGCGCCGTTTTCAGCGATGTCTGGCGATGTGATCGTGATATCAGCACTGTTGGCTGTGGCACCGACCCCCATCACTTTCAGTGTGTCCGGAATGTTTTTAGTATCAAACCAGTCTTTCTTCCAAGCGGCGGCCATCGCCGGGTTCGATTGAAAGAAACCCATTGAAGCCAGCGCGGTGTAAAGGGCTGCGCCACCACCCGCTTTGATCACGGAACGACGTGAAATACCCATCTTCGTTTCTCCTCTTTATCAACAGTTCAATGCCGAGTGGCTACTTGGCACCATCAAGAACCCACTGCACTACCGCAGAGAGCTCATTGTCTTTCATATTGGGATGAGGTGGCATGGGTACCGGCCCCCACACCCCCGCACCTCCATTTTTGACCTTCGTGGCCAGCAACCCCGCTGCCTTTGCATCACCTTTGTATTTCTTGGCGATCTCAGCCCAGGACGGGCCCACCAACTTGGTGGCTGGCGCATGGCAGGTCGTGCAGTTGTTCTTCTTCGCGATCTCTGCAGGATTGACCGATGCCGCTGCCACTGTAGTCGCTGCAGGTGCAGCCGAGGCAGGGCCAGGCGCTGCGCCGGGTTTCGAAGTGTCAATCGCACGCGCTGGACCAATCGGACGATATTGCTCCTTCAGGTTGCCATGCGCATCACGTGCGGAATCGGGCAGACTTGATGCGATCTTCAACTCCGTTGCGCAGTCTTTCATGCAGATGGTGTTCATCACATCGGGCTTGCCTTTGATATCCCAAAGGCCGTGCTTCTCGGTCATGCCGTTGCGGTTGGGCATACGCTGTTGCACCTCTGCGATATTTTTATCAGAGAGCACAAAGTTATCCGGAACAATTTCACCAAGGCTCAGGATATAAGCCACAACTGCATAGACCTCTTCTGTTGTGAGCGTTTTGGGATTATTCCAAGGCATGGCCCGATTGATGTAGTCCCACAGCGTGGAGACCGTGGCGACCTTCATCAGGGTGGTCCGCTGCGGAAAATCAAGTCGTGACAGATTGGCCACCCGACCGGTCTCAATGTCTTTTTTGGTGGTGCCCCCCACGATCGGGGTGAAGACCTCGGTACTCTCACCAAAGACGCCGTGACAGGAGGCACATTTGGCTTCCCAGACATCTTGGCCCTTGGCAACAGATCCTGATCCTGCTGGCAGGCCCTTGAAATCGGGCCTGACATCAATATCCCACGCTTTGATCTCAGCAGGCGTTGCCGCCCGGCCAATACCAGCAAACCCACCCTTACTGGATTGTGCGAAGGCAACACCCACGAATACGCCCGACAGTACTGCCGTGCATGCTGCAAGCCGAATCGATTTAGTAAACCTGGACATTGCTTACCTCCCCGTTTTCGGCGACCTTCCATGACTGGATCGCATTCTGGTGATAGATCGAGCGGGTGCCACGCACTGCCCTGAGCTGATTGATTTTGGGCTGCACATAGCCGGTGTCGTCCTGGGCACGGGACTGCAGAACTGCAGGGCCACCGTCCCAGACCCAATCAATATTGAAACGGGTGAAGGCCTTCGTGAGCACGGGCGTCTCAAGTCGCGCGGTGCGCCAATTGCGTCCGCCATCGACCGAGACATCCACACGTTTAATTTTGCCGCGGCCAGACCAGGCCAGACCACTGATGTTGTAGAAGCCCTTATCCAGCAGTGTCTGCCCACCGGACGGTGTGGTGATCACTGACTTGGCCTCTTGGATGCCGGTGTATTGACGATGCAAGCCATCGGGCATGAGATCCACATAGTGAATGGCTTCGTCTTTCGTGGCCCACTTCATGTCGCCAACCTCGATGCGACGCAGCCACTTCACCCATGACACCCCCTGAATGCCGGGTACCACCAGGCGCAGGGGGTACCCATTTTCAGGCCGCAGCATCTCACCATTCATGCCATAGGCCACGATCACATCATCAAGAGCACGGTCAAGCGGAATGGTTCGGGTCATAGAAGAGCCGTCTGCACCTTCGCCCAGAATGTATTTGGCCTTCTTCATATCGATGCCGCAATCCTCGAGCAAAACCGAAAGCGGGACACCGGTAAACTCACTGCACGACACCATGCCGTGGGAATACTGCACCGTGGGCACGGCCACATTGCCCCATTCCATGGCCGAGTTGGCACCACACTCAATGAAATGAATGCGCGAGACCGACGGCAGACGCATGATGTCATCCATGGTGTAAACCTTCGGATTCTTCACCAGGCCCATGACCATCAATCGGTGTTTACTGGGGTCGATATCCCACCAGCCCTGATGATGGCGCTCAAAGTGCAAACCGCTGGGCGTGATGATGCCGAAGGTGCCCTGAAGCGGTGTGAACGCGACAGAGGCCGCCGATACGCGGGTCAGGCCGGGGCTCTCGCGACGCTGCAGGCCCTTCTCGAATTGCGACGGCATGCCATAGGGATTGGCTGCAACGGGCTGGCCAAGGCCTGTAGAGTGGGCAGGCAGATTCAAAATATTGGGATCACCCTCGCCCACACCGGCTGCTGCCGGCCGCGTTGCACCCGCAAGACCGAGTGCTGCAAACGATGCCGCCGCCGAGGATGCTGAGGCCACAAGGAACTTGCGGCGCATGACCTCGGGGGACTTGGCATCCTCTTTGGTCAGAAAGTGTTCAGGCGCTTTGATAATCCGGCCCGATTTTTTAATTTTTATTGACATCCAACTCTCCCTGCGTTGAACAAATAAACGCTCACCCACGACTAAAAATTAACCCGTTGCCTCCATGCCTGAAGCAAGGCGCACGCAGACCAGTCGACACAACTCAATAATGGTCGGATCTGATACGGCATAAAAGACCGACGTCCCCGAGCGCCGACGCGACAACACACCGGACCGATTCAGCAACGCGAGATGCCGAGACACATTGGGCTGGGGAAGCCCCGTACGCTCCACCACCTGCTGCACAGAACACTCCTCGAAACAGATCACCCGCAGGATTCGCAAACGGGACGGTTCGGCAAGCAAGGAGAAGTAAGAAGAAGCCCGTTCGAACAACGCATCAAGCGCCGAATCCTCTGCTGGGGCCGCGGGCCCTGGATCAAAGAGGCGGGCCTGGTCGAACGGTGTGGCTGGCATAATCGCCACAATATGCACCCAGACACATATAGTCAACCCCCCCCCAATAATGTCCTCACTCCTGATTCCGGCCCATCGGCTGATCGAAACACTCAAGGCCGCAAGGCGCAACGAGATTGTGGTCGCGGGATTTCTCACATCACCGCGCTGCCCATGGTGCGTCGCCGTGATGAAGGAGCAACTCGAACCGAGGCTGCGCTCTGCTCAGCCCCCTCGTCTGTCGATCGTGGAATTGAATGTCGATGATGCAGCGGAATTCATGCTGCCCGGCGAGCAGCGCAGTACCGCCCGGCAATGGGGCGAGACCTATGGATTAAAGCTGACACCCACCGTCGTCATGTTGGATCAGATGGCCCGGCCACTACTCGAGCCCCTAAAGGGCTATGCTTCCCGCGATTTTTATGGCGCCTACTTGGAAGAGCAGATCACCGCAGCCAGCAAATACTGGCAGAATCTGCGTTCATGAGCGCACCGGATTCCACCACCCCAAGACTTACCACCGCAGACCACCCCCAGCGCCTGGCGCTGCATCACGAGATCCACGCCAGACCCCCTGTGCCGCTGTGGTCGAATGAACGGATTATCAGCCAGGCATTCACGCTCAACCCGATCAGTCGCAACGAACACACCACCTGGATTGACCGCGCATCTGCGGCTTTTCCGCCACTGCAGAAAAGCCTACAGCAGCAATCCATTCGGGTGCTCCAGCTTGCGACGGATCCTGGCCGGATCCTGCTGAAGTGGGAAATGCACGGTGAGTTTGTCGCCATCACACTGATCGGACAGCAGGAGAGCCCCGAGCAATTCGAGACACGTGCGGCACTTCTTGCGCGGGCCAACAGCCTTCTTGAGCGCAAGGCCGTACCACCGCTCTCAGAGCTGACTGGTCAACGGCTGGTGGCCATTGATATCTGCCTTGAGCAAGCCGAGTTTTATCCCGATGCGTTTGAGGTGGCGAAACGGTTTAACGACAACACGGTGGTGGGCAGCACCATCACGACAAACAGGAACGCGCAGCTCTGGACCGATCTTCAGCTTGACGAAGATGGCTTTGTGCGGATGGTTGTACGCGGCAAGGCCATGGGCAGCCGTCAGGCTGGCCGAGCCATCCAGCGGCTGATCGACATTGAGACTTATCGCATGATGGCGCTCCTCGCATTTCCCAGCGCCAAATCACTGGCAGAGCCCCTACGCAATGCCGAGTTGGAACTTGCCAAGGTTTCGGAAAAAATTGCGACTGCCCAGCAGCAAACGACCATCGATATCACTGTGGATGCACAACTGCTGGGCGATGTCTCTGCCCTGGCGGCCCGGGTCGAAGGATGGATTTCTGCCAATGGCCTGCGCTTCACTGCGGCCGAAGCCTATCACGAGCTCGTAAAAGGCGCCCTCCAAGAGCTCAATGAGGACGTGATTCCTGGCGTACAGATGCTGGGCACCTTCATGGAACGACGGTTCGAACCCGCCATGCGGACATGCCGCTGGACAGTGCGCCGGCTCCATGATCTCTCTGACCGCATCTCAAGAACCAGTCATATCCTGAAAACACGGATCGAGTTTGTCAACGAAAGCCAGCAGCAAGCACTGCTGGCCAGCATGGATCGACGGGCCAAGCTGCAGCTGCGGCTGCAGCAGACCGTGGAGGGCCTGTCGGTAATTGTGATGACCTATTACTCCACGGGCCTGCTGCAATACATTGCGAAAGGGTTGAAGGTCAACGGCGCTCCCGTCGATCCCGACACGGTAGGCCTGTTTTCAGTGCCGCTGATCGCTGCTGGCCTATTATGGTTCATGACGCGACGACGCAAAAAACAACCGCTGCTCTAAGGTCACAACAACTCACTTAACTCATTCACCACCAGGCGTGCCTCCGGAAACTCCTGGTGGCCAAAGAATCGACTACGCACGACAACCGATTCAATGCCCGCAGCACGTGCAGCGATTAATCCATTACGGGAATCCTCGATCGCAATCGCGTCTGCTGCTGCAATGCCGAGCCGATGCAAGGCCAACACATAGGCCTCGGGGTCGGGCTTTTTGCAGATCACGTCCTCGCCACAGATCACCACCGCCGGCTCAGGCAGAGGCGCCGACCGCGTTATGGCATAACGCCAGAGTGCCTGCCAATTAGATGCACTGGTTGTGGTCACCACCCCCCATCGTTGGCCCTGCGCCTGCAGCTTTTGAATCAAGTCAACAAAGCCTGCGCGTGGTGCGATCAAGCCAGACTCAAGCCGCTTGGCATAGCGTTCGTTTTTGCACCGATGAATGCTGCGAAAGCGCGCCTGGCCCGCTTCGGTCAATGCCCAATCAGCACCAATATTTTGCGCATAGGCCATCATGCGCTCAAAACCACCGGTAATCTTCAGCAATTCTCCATAGACCTCGGTGCTCCATGTCCATGGCACTTCGAACTCTTGGAAGGCCTGATTGAAGGCATGCAGGTGGCCATCGCCCTCGGTCTCAGCGATGGTGCCATCGACATCAAAAAGGACAGTGGCGCGGTCAAGCACCACGGGATTGCAACACCTCTACGGCGGGCAGGACTTTACCCTCGAGGAACTCCAGAAATGCGCCGCCGCCAGTGGAGATATAGCCAATCTGGGCAGCGATATCGAACTTAGAGATCGCCGCCAGGGTGTCGCCGCCACCCGCAATCGAAAACGCCGGCGAATGGGCAATGGCTGCAGCGAGCATCTTGGTGCCGCCTGCAAACTGCGGAATCTCAAAAACCCCCACTGGCCCATTCCAGACAATCGTACCCGCGTTGGAGATGATGGAAGACAGTCGCGAGGCAGTGCGTGGCCCAATGTCCAGAATCATGTCATCAGCTGCAACGGCATCAGCCGCAACTTTATTGGCCCGGGCCTGGGCAGAGAATTCATTGGCCACCACCACATCTTCCGGGATCGGTACCTCAGCGCCGCGTTGCGCCATCATTGTCATGATGGCCTTGGCTTCATCAATCAGGTCCAGCTCGGCCAATGACTTGCCAATCGGCAGGCCCTTGGCCGCCATGAAGGTATTGGCAATGCCACCACCCACAATCAACTGATCCACTTTCTCCGCCAAAGACTTCAGAATAGTGAGTTTGGTGGAAACTTTTGACCCTGCCACGATTGCCACAAGTGGCCTGCGGGGATTTTCCAGCGCAGCTGCCAAGGCATCCAATTCAGCGGCCATCAGCGGTCCAGCACAGGCCACAGGCGCATATTTAGCAATGCCGTGAGTAGTGGCCTCGGCCCGATGGGCCGTGCCAAATGCATCGTTGACATAGATATCGCACAGGGCAGCCATTTTCTTTGCAAGGGTTTCATCATTTTTCTTTTCACCCTTGTTCACACGACAGTTCTCCAATAGCACCACATCGCCAAAGCCCACGGAAAATCCGCCATCCACCCAATTAGAAATCAGTGGCACCTTGCGGTTCAGCAATTGAGCAAGCCTAGCTGCGACCGGGGCGAGTGAATCATCAGGTTTGAATTCACCTTCCGTGGGTCGTCCCAAATGCGAAGTCACCATCACGGCCGCACCGCGACTGATGGCATGTTCAATAGCAGGCACTGAGGCGCGAATGCGTGTGTCATCGGTGATGTGTCCGGCATCATCCTGCGGCACATTCAAGTCGGCACGAATAAACACTTTCTTGCCGGCAAGCGGCAGATCTGTCATGCGTAAAAACTTCATTGCAACCCCTTAAAGTAGAGTGGCACTTCTTTCATCGTGGGCACAATCCGATCTGGATTGGCCGAGGCAATCGGCTGGCCCATGTTGTAACCATAGGGCACTACCCAACACATCACACCAGCGGCCCTGGCCGTGGCCACATCAATGTGAGAGTCACCAACAAACAGGCACTCACCCGCCGACACGCTGAAGGCCTGCATGCAATTGTAAATAACTGTGGGATCCGGTTTTTTCACCGAATAGGTATCACCGCTGATCACCAAGTCAAAATGATCGGCCATGGCATGCTGCTGCAGAATACGCTGCGTAAACCGGGTTTCCTTGTTGGTAACAATCGCACGTTTCACGCCGAGCCGTTTTAACGCTTCAAGCGCCTCGGGCACATCGGGATACGGGCGACTGCTGGTGCCAGCACAATCAAAGTAATGGCCAATAAATTTTTCCATCACTTCCGGCCACAGTGCCGGATCGGGCCTGCCGGTCACCGATGTCCAGGCCTGAGTCATCATCCAGCCCGTGCCGTGACCGATCCAGTCGCGAACCTGCGCGACGCCCACCTCGGGAAGTCCGTAATCCCGTAGTGTGCGGTTGGCGGATTCGGCGATCTCTGCAGCTGTATCAAACAGCGTGCCGTCAAGATCAAACATCACCAAGGCCACAAGTACCCCCTCCGCTAGCTCGCCGCCCAATCAGGCGCGGCGCTTCATGTCCATCAATCGCAGAATCATGGGGGTAAAAATCAATTGCATGGCCAGGCCCATCTTGCCCCCCGGAATGATCAGCGTATTGGGCCGGGTCATCATGGAGTTGTTGAGCATCGAGAGCAGATAGGGAAAATCAATACCTTTGGGGTTGGCAAAGCGAATCACCACCATGCTCTCATCAGGGCTGGGGATATCTTTCGCAATAAAAGGGTTGGAAGTGTCTACCGTGGGCACACGCTGAAAATTCACGTGGGTGCGCGAGAACTGCGGACAGATGTGATTGATGTAATCCGGCATGCGTCGCAGGATGGTATCGACCACTGCCTCTTGTGAGTAGCCGCGCATGTTCTGATCCCGATGCAGTTTCTGGATCCACTCCAGATTGATGATGGGCACCACGCCCACCAGCAGGTCCACGTGCTGGGCAACATTGGCCTCCGGCCCGACATAGCCACCATGCAGACCCTCGTAGAAAAGCATATCCGCGTCCGGCGCCATCTCCTGCCAAGGCGTGAAAGTGCCCGGATCCTGCTTGAACGCGGCACTCTCGGTGGCGTCGTGTATGTATTTACGCACCCGGCCTTTGCCTGTGCCGCCAAAGTTCTTAAAGATTTCCTCAAGTTCAGCCAGCAAATTGGCCTCGGGACCAAAGTGGCTGAAATTGGTGTTTCCGGCCTCCATCTGCTTTTTCATCTCTGCCCGCATGGCCATGCGATCATAGCGGTGCATGGAGTCCCCCTCGAGGATCTGTGCCCTGATGCCATCGCGGCGAAAGATGTGCTGAAAGCTGCTCATCACCGTGGTGGTGCCTGCGCCGGAGGATCCTGTGATGGCCACGATGGGGTGCTTAACCGACATGATCAAACCTTCCTGAATAAGTGATGAATATCATTGGGAGACAAAGCAAGGCAGCGCCTTTATTGATAAAGCGAGCGTTCCTTGAAAAGCGGCGAGGTGTATTGCTTGTCTTCCCCCGTGTCGTATTCACGGTGATAACGCTCAACACGCTCTACCTCATTGCGTGAACCCAGAATCACACCAATACGCTGATGAATCTGATCGGGCTGCACATCCAGAATGCGGCTGCGCCCCGTGCTGGCAAGGCCACCGGCCTGCTCCACCACCATGCCCATGGGATTGGCTTCATACATCAGCCTCAGACGACCAGGTTTGCTGGGATCCTTCATATCGCGGGGGTACATGAAAATTCCGCCACGCATCAGAATGCGATGGACTTCAGCCACCATGGAGGCGATCCAGCGCATATTGAAATCTCGCCCACGCACATCCGTCTTGCCGGCCTTACATTCCGCGACATAACGCTGCACCGGAGGCTCCCAGAAGCGTTCGTTGCTGGTATTGATCGCAAACTCGCTCGTATCAGCCGGTATCTGGATATTCGGATGGGTCAGGATAAAGTTGCCCACTTCCCGATCCAGGGTGAAGCCATGGGTGCCCTTACCCACCGTGATCACCATCATGGTGGCGGGCCCATACACGGCGTAGCCTGCGGCAAGCTGCTCCCGGCCGGGGTTCAGATAATCCTGCGGCTGGGGCGGTCGGCCCTCGGGCGCAGCGATCACGGAGAAGATTGATCCCACCGAAACATTGACATCAATATTCGATGATCCATCGAGGGGATCGAAAATCACCAGAAATCTACCCTCGGTCTTGCCCTGAACGGTGACGGGATCATCCATTTCCTCGGAGGCTAACCCTGCAGCGAGCCCACCCAGCTGAAAAGTATTCACAAAGGCGGTGTTGGAGAGCACATCAAGTTTTTTCTGCACCTCGCCCTGTACGTTTTCGGTCTCTAGGCTGCCCAAGACACCCGCCAAGGCACCCTTCGCCGTCATCGCGGAGATCGCCTTCACGGCTGAGGCGACATCGACCAGCAATGCAGCGAGGTGACGTGACTGGGCACTGCCATCCAATTCCTGAATCAGAAATTTGGATAAAGTGGTGCGGCCAAGATGCATTACAAACCTCCTTTGAAAACTCGGGATGCCAGAAGATCCTGCGCTGAAATCAACGAGAGCTCTTCCTTACTCGCCAGATGGCCCGGCCGGGATGCCATTTCAAAAACCCGATTGGCCTGGCGCAGTCGGGCCCGATCCAAGGCATTGCGGATCGAGCGGGCGTTGGCGAAATGCGGCTGGTTCTTGCGCAACGCGATGTACTCCGCCATGGCCTGCCGTGCCGGCGGATCAAATGAATAGTGCATGTGCCCCAACATTTTATCGGCAATCAGCAACAGTTCTTCGTCGGTGTAGTCGGGAAAATCAATGTGATGGGCAATCCGCGAGGACATGCCGGGGTTGGATTTGAAAAAGGTGTTCATCCGATCCTTATAGCCGGCCAGGATCACCACCAAATCATCACGATTGTTCTCCATCACCTGCAGCAGAATCTCAATGGCCTCCTGGCCATAATCACGTTCGTTCTCGGGCCGGTACAGATAATAGGCCTCATCGATGAACAGCACTCCGCCCATGGCCTTTTTTAGAATTTCCTTGGTCTTGGGCGCCGTGTGGCCGATGTACTGACCGACGAGATCATCGCGCGTGACACTCACCACATGGCCTTTGCGCACATAGCCCAGACGCAACAAGATATCGGCCATCCGCATGGCCACGGTCGTCTTGCCGGTGCCGGGGTTGCCGGTAAAGCACATATGCAGGCTTGGCGTTTCCGCCTCAATGCCCATCGCAGCACGGGCCTTGCTCACCACCAGAAAAGAGGCGATCTCGCGGATACGGCGTTTGACAGGGGCCAGGCCGATCAGCTCACGGTCGAGCTGATCTAACACCTCGAACACGTTGGCCTCTTGTAGGATTGCGTTTAGATCCACAGCGCTAGGAGGCGCTGTAGACTCTTGAGGCACGGTTGTCTGCTGATCGGTCATGGCTTAGGACCCCTTAGCCGCTGTAACGTTCACCTGCGGGCTTATCAGTTGCATAAGAATGCGTTGTGTAACGTATCGTACGGTTTTGTGCCTCTTGGCGCACCAGGCCAAAGCCGGGCTCGTGGGCAGGACGCTGAACAATAAAGCTCATGCACATGGACTCAACACCGCGGGTATTATCAAAGGCGTTGACCTTGATATACACATTCGGATTGGCCTTGCGACAGGCATTGACCTCGTAGAGAACGGCTGCGCCATCTTTAATGGTGAACATGGGAATGCCCCACATATTCCAATAAGTGTTGCGAGGATGGGGATCATCGGTCCACTCCACCGACAGCGCCCAGCCTTTGGAGAGCGCATAGTCCACCTGCAGGCGGATCTCTTCATCAGTCAGATCCGGAAGAAAGGAAAATTGCCCTTGTGTGATTCTCATTGTTTAACTCCGTATTCAGTTGTGGTGTTGCGCAAAGTGTCTAATTGCCTCAGGCAGCTGCAGTGGGCGTAGCGACAAAATCCGGCGCGTCTGTCGAGGTGTAATTGAACTCAACACCTTTCCAGGTCTCGAGGGCCTTTTCCAGAGGTTTGCACCATTTGGCCGCAGCACGCAGGATCTCGGGGCCTTCGGTGTCAATGTCACGGCCTTCGTTGCGTGCCTTGACCATGGCCTCCAAGCCCACACGGTTGGCGATCGCGCCCGCCTGGATCCCATCGGGGTGGCCAATCGTGCCACCACCGAATTGCAAAATGCAGTCATCGCCAAATAGCGAGATGAGCTGGTGCATTTGGCCAACGTGAATGCCGCCCGATGCCACCGGCATCACCTTTTTCAAGTCACACCAGTCTTGATCAAAGAACAGGCCTCGCGATAAATCCTGCTTGGTGTACGTGTCACGACACACGTTGTAAAAGCCCTGAACGGTGCGTGGATCGCCTTCGAGCTTTCCTACCGCAGTACCGGTGTGCATGTGATCCACGCCAGCCAAACGCAGCCATTTCGCAATCACCCGAAATGAAATACCGTGATTGCGCTGGCGGGTATAGGTGCCGTGGCCTGCACGGTGCAGGTGAAGAATCATGTCGTTTTTGCGGCACCAATTGCTCATCGACTGGATACAGGTCCAGCCGACAATCAAGTCAATCATGATGATGTTGCTGCCGAGCTCTTTTGCCAACTCGGCACGCTCATACATGTCTTCCATGGTGGCGGCTGTCACGTTCAGGTAGTGGCCTTTCACTTCACCAGTGTTGGCCTGGGCCTTGTTCACTGCGTCCATACAGAACAGGAAACGATCACGCCAGTGCATGAAGGGCTGGCTATTGATGTTTTCATCGTCTTTGGTGAAATCCAGACCACCGGTGAGGCCCTCATACACCACACGGCCATAATTTCTGCCAGATAAGCCCAGCTTGGGCTTCATGGTGGCGCCCAGCAGGGGGCGGCCATACTTATCCAGACGCTCACGCTCGACAATGATGCCCGTTGAGGGGCCTTTAAAGGTTTTGACATAGGCAACGGGAATACGAATGTCTTCCAAGCGGCCTGCTTTTAAGGGTTTAAACGAAAACACGTTGCCGATCAGCGAGGCCGTCATATTCGCAATCGAGCCTTCCTCAAACAGGATGATGTCGTAGGCCACGTAGGCAAAATACTGTTGCTCGGTGCTCGTGCCCGGGCCCGTATTGGGCACCGGGTCAACCCGGTAGGCCTTCGCCTGATAAGACTCATGGGCGGTCAGCAGATCGGTCCAGACCACGGTCCAGGTCGCAGTGGACGACTCACCGGCCACGGCTGCTGCGGCCTCCTCGGGGTCAACACCCTCCTGGGGGGTGATCCGAAACAAACAGATCACATCGGTGTCTTTGGGCTCGTAATCAGGCCTCCAGTAGCCCATTTGCTTGTACTTCAGAACGCCGCCCTTGTAGCGCTCTTTGACATCCGTGATGCGTCCTTCCACCGGTTTGTTCATGCCGTCTCTCCTTGGGGTTTTGGGTGGGGCCAGGTGCCGGGATTCACCCAAAACCTTGACCATCACAGGGACTTTATTCCTCCGTATTAATAAGATAAAGTCATCTTTATTGACGCCTTAAGTAAGTTTTTCTTATGAAAAATCTCACCCTGCGCCAGGTCCGAATATTTGCGTCCGCCGCGCGCCAGAGCAGCTTTGCCCGGGCCGCAGAGGAGTTGCACCTGACAGCCCCCGCCGTCTCCATGCAGATCAAGGAGCTGGAGGCCGAAGTGGGGTCGCCTCTTTTTGAGCGTGTCGGACGAAGGGTGGAGCTGACCTCCGCCGGGGAATACTTTCTGGTGTTCGCACGACGAATGCTCAGCACACTGACCGAGGCGGAATCGGTCATGGGCCGGCTCCGAGGGACCCAACGGGGCGTGCTCAAAATTGGCCTGGTGAGCACCGCCAAGTACTCCATTCCCAGAATGTTGGGCCTTTTTCGCGAGGAGCACCCCGGAATTCAGATTCAGATTGAGGTCTGCAACCGCGAGGAACTGGTGGAGCTGCTGCGCGATGGGGCAATTGATCTGGCCGTGATGGGCCGCCCGCCAAAACATCTCGACACGCGGGCCGAGGTCTTCGCCCAACACCCGCATGCCTTTATCGCCGCAGCCAAGCATAGACTGGCCAAAAGCAGCGCCATCCCTGCCTCAATACTTAACAGCGAGGAATTGATCTCGCGCGAACAAGGCTCAGGGACCCGCGTGATCATGGAGAGTTTTCTTGCCCAGCATCGGATCAGCCCGCCCATCACCATGGAGATGTCCAGCAACGAGACCATCAAGCAGGCAGTGATCGCCGGCCTGGGCATCTCCTTTGTGTCACTACATACTGTGGGCCTTGAGCTTGAGCACGGCCAACTCGTGGTGTTGGATGTGGAAGACACCCCCGTGCTGAGGGCCTGGCATGTGGTGGCCCTGGCCCAGCGGCATTTGTCTGCGGCGGCCGAGGCCTTTCGTTACTTTATGCTGGAGCGGGGTGCACAATTGCTGGCTGCACAATTTCCCAATCTTCACCCCACAAGCACATGAACCATCCCGTTCGCTGGCTAACCGAAAAACTCGCGATCGCAGGCCAGATCGCACCCGAACATCTCAACACCATCGCCGAGATGGGTTTTAAAACAGTCATATGTAATCGTCCCGATAATGAATATGGCCCCGGACAGCCCAGCGCGGACACAATCCGAGAACGGGCGGAGCAACTTGGACTCGCTTTTGCCCACCTACCCGTATCGGGCGATGGCGGTACTGCACGCGATGCGCAGGAGATGGGCAGGCTGCTGTCCGATCTTCCCGCGCCGATTCTGGCCTACTGCTATTCGGGGGGCCGCTGCATGGCCCTGATCGGCAACGCCGCCCGGATGGGGCTACCGATCCCCAGTTAAAGGACGCCGACTAAGGGCCGACCCTCACGCGACCAGAGATACAGGGAGCCGTCATAAAGGCCTGTCTGAGTGTTGCCGAGAATTTCAGAAAGAACAAACCATGCCCCGGAGGCGAGGTTTCCGCTGTTGCAATACGCGATTGCAGGGCTAGCCGCATCGATGCCCGCAAGCTTAAACAGGGACTGATACTGGGCTTTATTGAAAAAATACAGGGCACCCTGCGCAGACCGAAACAACAACTCCGGCGGCAGAGATTTGGCATTGGCGATGTGGCCGTACTTCGCAACATACGAGCGCTTTGTTACGCCATAAAAACCAGACGCTTCTCGGCCATCCACCAACAGCGGGTTGCCCGATGCAGAGGCCTGTTCGACATCGGCGGAGCCCTTCACCAGATTGGCACGATAGCCCTTCACCGACCAATCACCCTCTGGCGATTTGACTGGCGCAGCGGTCTGAATGGCGCGGCCTGCAGCCAGCCAGCCGGCCATGCCGCCATCAAGCACAGCAACGCGGTCCTCACCATAGACCTTTAGGGTCCAATACAGACGCAGGGCTTCCATCACATCGGAAGGATCCATGCCAACCGGCACAATCACAATCGGTTTGTCATCGCGAACACCGGCGAACCGCAGACGCGATTGAAGCTCCTCTTTTTCAGGAATGAGGTATTTGGTTCTTTGACCGTCAAACATCCGCTCGCTGCGCACAAGGGCATAGTCGATCGTGAGCGCACCGGGAATATAACCGCCGGCTTCCTCTATCTGAATCTTGCCGGTCTTTTTATCCACCGATGTGATCGGCTCCCGGATGTAACTCTTGACATCCGATCGCACATCGACGATCTGGACACGTGACTGATTGGCCGCAAGCCAATCGCCCGTCACGACCGGCCCAGGCAACTGCTGGGCCAGGGCCAAGGGTGTCACCAGCAAGACGACACACCCAACAATAAACGACCTTAAGCGATTCATTTTCTAACCCTTCAACTCAAACCAACACTTTTGATAAACGCTGCAAAACATCAATACGTTGCTGCACTACAACGTGATGAGACCGATCTGCGAGCGTCCGCCCAATCCCCTCCGCCTTGCTTTGGCTGGCCAGCCATCGATCCCGCGCATGATGGAGATCTTGAATCTCTTTCTGGTAGAGATGGACCATGCCGGTGAGCCAGCGTGCAATCGGCGCCAGACGGCCTTGTATTCGACATTCAAACCCAACAAGCAGCCGTGCGGCCTGTATCGCGGAAATCCAACGCTCTCCAGTGACCCACTGATTGGTGAGAAACAATCGGGTAGGCATGCCAACAGAGTTCAACGACAATCCGAGTAAATGATGAAAGTGTTGACCTCTTCGGGAACGCGAAAACACGTGAAAGTGGCCGTGCTCGTCGGGTAAACGCTCGCTAACGGAATGGGCATGGTAGTAAAACTCGGTCCGATTTTTCGGATCAATCGCATCCATCTTCGGGTAGTGCCGCCACTCCACGAACTGTGCAGCACCCGAGAGGGCGCCAACGCACAGGCTGCTACCCGCTTGTGCATAGCGCGCCATCACCTGGGCAACAGCGTCTGCGTGGCGTGCAGTTCCCATGGCACCTGATCAGTCGGACTTCTTACGCTTAGGACCGCAAGGATTACTCGGACCGCAGGGATTGGCCGAACGTTTTTTGGGACCGCAGGGATTGCTTGGACCACAAGGATTACCTTTGCGCTGGCTCTTGGGCGCGCAGGGTGCTGCGCCCTTAGACTCCTGCGCAACAGCATGAGGTGCGGCAACGCCAGCCGATAGTGCCAAAGCCAAGGCAACGACCTTACGGGAAACTTTTTTCATGGGATCTTTCCTTTATTAGAAATTGTTAAAAGCACATCACTTTGACGACACTGGCGTGGCACCTGCAACCGCCTGCTCAGCCGAAATCGGACCACCAAACTTACGCTCAAGCGCACTGCCACCAATGAAGACGGCGACCGCAGCAACCACCATCACCACATTGACCCATAGGCTTGATACACCGAGGGCCTCGGGAATGGTGTCGCCCTTGGCATATTCACCCATGGCGGTGAGCGCCTCGAGCTGATCATAGGCGCCCGCAAACACGAGAGTTCCGATAAGTAGACCAATCAGAAACACGCTCGCATCAAGACGTCCTGACATCAACCCCACCACCGATGTACCGGGACAATAACCGCCCACCGCGAACCCTGAGCCCACTAAGGCCCCACCCATCGCCGCCGCACCAACAAGCGCCGGGGGAATGAAAAGGTTCGCCGTGATCCCAAGCCCAGCCCAACCGGCAACCATCAGCCCCACCGAAGTAAACACGATGGCCGTGAACATAACTTTAAACACAGACCAATCGGAGAGACGAAACTGCGCGGTGAGCTTGCAAGGACTACCAAAGCCAGCATTCTCCAAGACAAACCCAAAGGCAAAGCCCAGCGCCAAACCCGAAGCAATATCGATCATGTTCATCACTGCACCCCCCGCACCAGGCGACTCACGATCATGCCTGCTACAAAAAATGTCACCAGAAAAGTAAAGCCTGCAATGCTCAACGTTGCAGCACCTGAGAGGCCCATGCCGCTCGTGCAGCCTGCGGCAATCCGAGCACCCAGTCCGGCAAGCATTCCGCCAGCAAACGCGGTCAGCAGTCGGCGCGGCGTGCCCAGTGTTTTTTGGCCATCGACCTGCACACGAATCCGACGTGCCAGTCGAGCCGCCACCACGGCCCCTAGCGCCACACCGATCACCTGCCAGGTGATCCAGGCAGAAAAGATGCCCTCTTCAGCGATCGGCCCGAGATAGCTCTCTTCGCCCATGAGCGAAGGAATACCGGTAGCAAGCCAAGCCGTGAGACGCGTCGTGAATCCCGTGGCCCCCAGGCCATGGCCTGTGATGAGAAACGTGAGTAGCAACACGACACCCAAGGCAAGCCCCGCCCACAAGGGATTCCAAAACGGTTTTGGCATTGTTTGAAGCTGCATAACTTCCCTTCTCTATTTTGATTTCTTCGTGCGACAGAACATTCCGTAAAGCGAACCCAACATGGACATCACACGCGGATCCCTGATTGCGTAATAAATGTATTTGCCCTCCCGGCGGGTGCTCACCAGGCCTTCTGACCGCAACACCCCCAGCTGCTGCGAGAGTGTGGGCTGCAAAATCCCGGTGAGTTCTTCAAGATCGCCCACGCATCGCTCGCCCTCGGTAAGCTGACAGAGAAGCAACAGCCGATCACGGTTAGCCATGGTGCGCAGGAACTCCGCCGCTTTGTCAGCCGAGGCACGCATGGCCTTGTAATCAAAAGAGACAGCATTCATTGGGTTGTAACGTCGTGCCCTATATTATTAATCGGAATATTATGTATCTAAACATAATGATGTCGGCAATGCAAGCCTCCGCAAGGTTCGCCTGCTCAAGGCCTGGACTACTGGATGAACGTAGAGAAAGAGGGACGACCAAAGCCCGGGCTGGCGCAGCGCCAACGGGCCTCACGGGTGGCAATAGAGGAGATCAGGGCGGTGTCCATCGCAACACGACGAACAACGACCGTGAGCTTATTTCTTTGCAGATGATAGGTCCCAATCACCGCCGTCTCAGCCGGAAAAGCACTCTGCTTGACCTGGTTCAGATCACGCGACAGGATCACCATGCCATTGGAATCAAACTTGATGGTGCTGGAGAGCTCCACCTGACGCACCGGCACCTTACAGATGTTGAAAATACTGGCGCGAAGCAATTCACCCATGGACACCCCGAGGGCGCCAGGAACATAAGTCTGGATATCCGCCACATCAGGCACCACGACCGCAATCCCGGGCTCTGAAGCGGCGTCTCCACTCTCAGGCGGATTCGGGCAGATCTCTCGTGAGACGTCTGCAAGAAGTTTGCGCATGTCCACGCGAGCCACCGCTTCCTCCCTGGAGACACGACACTCCTCAAGCGGATGATCCCGAAGTACAGCATCATCAAGCCGCTCCACGCCAGTCGCGCAGCCCGCAAGAAGCAGAGAGACGCCCGTGGCCCCCAAAAGCCCCAGGCGTGAGACGGACCAGGCCATGAATGATCAGCGGGTCAATTGAATAATAGGTGCGGGCCGGGGCTTGTCTACCAGCGAGCTCACGAATTTATCGCGCATGAGTCGGGTCTGTGCCGTTGACACGACCTGACCAGTTGCCAGATCCAGCACCCGAACACTCACCAGAATGCCATCCACCGTAGGCGTGTAGGTGCCTGTCACCACATTGGCCGCCGAAAGGGAGCCACGGAGGCGTTTGAGTTCCCTGCTCAGCGAGAACTCCCCTTCCTCGTTGATGATGAGGTCGCGCGTCATACGAATATCGGTCACGTTCCAGCCTCGAATTTGCAACTGATGCATAAAGTGCTCACCCATCAGCCGACCCAGGGCCGAGGTTTCGCTCAGGTTGTTCAAATCCACAAAGCTGGTAATCACGGTCGGACGCAACCGGGCATCGGCATGAGCATTACGCTCAATCTGCTCGGTCAAGAACATCATCCCACTGTTAAAAAGGCCTGCCGGCGTGCCGCTGCGCTCCACAACGATCGGCTCATATTGCGCGTTATGACGCATCAGCGCCGCTTCACGGCTCGTCGTCAGGGTGGCCTCTTCTTTGACGACTGGTGAGGCCTGAGCCACGGACGTGCAAAAAGACGCACAAGCGATCATGGCCGAAAGGTTCACTACGATTTTTTTCATGTCTGCTCTCCAGTCATTTCCCGCAAGACAGGCTCTGCGCCTGACCAACGCCCTTACCCAGGACTATACGATCCACTTGGCGGATACGGATATCGGACTCCGGCACCTGAACCCGGTATTCCACCGGATAGTCATTGCATAACGCAGGGCGTGTTACAGCAATAGCGTAATAGGAAGGATTCGCCTGGCAATCCAGGCAGGCGGATGTGGGAGCGGGCGCGGGCGCGGGCGCAGGTATGGGCGCGGATACGGGTGCGGGCGCGGATACGGGTGCGGGCGCGGATACGGGTGCGGGTGCGGGTGCGGGCGCAGGTATGGGCGCGGGGGACGCCCCTGTCTCAGACTGCGGAAACAAAGCGCATCCCGATAGGCAGGAAATAATCCCCATTGAAATCAGTAACTTAACTTTCACTTCTAACCCCTTTTCTAGAGTTTTGATCCGCCCCTGAGTCTTCTTGAGCCCCCTGCGTCGGGTCGAATCCCTTTCTGCTTTACGGATTTCGCTCGAGACTTGTTTATCCCCGGCCCGCCCAACAACCTAGCGGCTTTTACCCCGAGACTCCTTGATCAATCGATCATGGGTTGGCTGAATTGGCCGGGCATTGTTCGGATAAAGTCGTGCAAACGTTCGCAGCTGCTCTGGGGAGACCTCTACCGGTTCCTTGAACACAAACCACTGTACCCCCTCTGAGCAGGGTGGCGTGGTGAGTGA
>VERJ01000039.1 GCA_018882795.1 Burkholderiaceae bacterium
CCGCCATCATTGGTCAGGAACTGCAAGATATCCGTGCCGAGTTTGGTGACACCCGCAGAAGCCATATCGAGGTCAACGCAGAGGAGCTGCAGACTGAAGATCTGATCACGCCGCAAGACATGGTGGTCACGCTTTCGCACTCGGGCTATATCAAGAGTCAGCCACTTTCGGAATATCGCGCCCAGCGCCGTGGTGGCCGCGGCAAACAGGCTGCCAGCACCAAGGAAGACGATTGGATCGATCAGCTGTTCATTGCCAATACCCACGACATGATCCTGGCGTTTTCCAACCGGGGACGCGTGTATTGGCTCAAGGTCTGGGAAGTTCCGCAAGGCAGCCGCACCTCCCGCGGCAAGCCCCTGGTCAATGTCTGGCCGCTGGAGCCTGAGGAAAAAATCACGGTCATTCTGCCGGTCAAGCAGTTTGATGAAGAGCACTATGTGTTCATGGCCACGGCCCTAGGCACCGTGAAGAAAACACCGCTGGATAATTTCTCGCGCCCCATGAAGCGCGGCATCATCGCGGTGAGCCTGGATGAAGGTGATTACCTGATCGGCGCAGCGATTACCGATGGCAAGCACGATGTCATGCTCTTCTCCGATGCCGGCAAGGCGGTTCGTTTTGATGAGACTGATGTCCGACCCATGGGCCGCGAGGCCCGTGGCGTGCGCGGCATGCAGCTGGAAGGCGATCAGCGCGTGATTGCCATGCTGGTGGCCGAAAGCGAGACTCAGTCGGTACTAACGGCCACTGAGAATGGCTTTGGCAAACGTACGCCAATTGCGGAATACACCCGGCATGGCCGTGCCGGCAAAGGCATGATTGCCATCCAAACCACAGAGCGCAACGGCAAGGTAGTCGGTGCGGTCCTGGTTGATACGAATGATGAAATCATGTTGATCACCGATCGTGGTGTGCTGGTTCGCACCCGTGTTGCCGAGGTGCGCGAGATGGGCCGTGCGACCCAGGGTGTGACCCTGATTGCAGTCGATGATGGTTCTCAGCTGGCGGGCCTGCAGCGCATTGTGGAGAGCGATGTCGGCGAAGAGATTTCTGAGGAAGAGGGCGCCGAGGGCGAAGGCGTGAGTGATGCAGGCGATGCTGGTGAGGGTCCCGCGAATGCCTGAGTGGCGGGTCCGCCTGTCATGAGCATGCGGCCGTATAACTTCGCTGCGGGTCCGGCCACACTGCCCGAATCGGTGTTGCAGCGGGCGGCCGATGAGATGCTCAATTGGCACGGTTCAGGCATGTCGGTGATGGAGATGACCCATCGCGGCGCTGTTTACCTGGGCCTGTTTGAAAAAGTCATGGCGGATTTCCGGCGCTTGTTGAACCTGCCAGCGCAGTACAAGATTCTGTTCATGCAGGGCGGCGCCACGGCGCAAAACGCGCTGATTCCCATGAACCTGATGGGCGTCAATCGCAAGGTGGACTATGTGAACACCGGCCATTGGTCCACCAAGTCAGTCAATGAAGCGCGTCAGTATGGTGATGTGCATGTTGCTGCCACTGCAGAGCTGTCAGGCACGGTGTCAGACACGTTTCCCTTCACCACTATTCCGGATTACGCCCAGTGGCGGGTCCGCCCCGACGCTTCTTATCTGCACATCTGCGGCAACGAGACCATCGGTGGCGTGGAATTCTGGAAATGGCCGGATATGAAGG
Source organism: Burkholderiaceae bacterium (assembly GCA_018882795.1). Lineage (GTDB taxonomy): Bacteria > Pseudomonadota > Gammaproteobacteria > Burkholderiales > Burkholderiaceae_A > Lacustribacter. The sequence goes on from VERJ01000039.1 coordinate 1,666, forward strand.
CGCTTGGTGCGCCCGATGTGCCGCTGATCGTGGACATGTCTTCTCATATTCTCTCGCGGCCCATCGATGTCACGCAGTTTGCGATGGCCTATGGCGGAGCACAGAAAAACCTTGGCATTTCCGGCCTGACCTTTGTGATCCTGGATGAACACCTGATCCGTGATCGGGTGAAGGCGCCGATTGCGGGCTGCCCCTCGGTCTTTGATTATCGAAAAGTGTTGGATAACGATTCCATGTTCAACACGCCGCCCACCTATGCCATTTACATGACCGGCCTGGTGCTGGAATGGATCGAGGCCCAGGGCGGTGCGCAGGCCATGGGCAGGCTGAATGAAGAAAAGGCCCGGCTGCTCTACGGCGCATTGGACCAATCGGGTTTTTATCAGACCCGTGTCGAGAAGTCGGTGCGCTCTTTCATGAATGTGCCGTTTTATCTGCCCGATGATCGGCTCTATGAGCCCTTCTTGAAGGGCGCCCAGGCGCGGGGCCTCTTGAACTTAAAGGGCCATAAGGCCGTGGGCGGGCTGCGTGCCAGCCTGTATAACGCCATGCCGCTTGCAGGTGTGCAGGCCTTAGTGGCTTGGCTTGCCGAGTTCGAAAAGGAGCACGCATGAGTGCTGAAGATCTCCAGCGGCTGCGCCAGCAGATCGATGCAGTCGACGACCAGATGATGCAGCTGCTGATCAAGCGCGCTGCCTTGGTTCAGGAGGTCGGCCATGTGAAGCAGCAGACCAATGCGCCGGTGTTTCGACCCGAGCGCGAGGTCTCAATCATTGAGCGCATGATCGCGGCCAATACCAGCGCGCTTGGGCCTGCCAGCATTGCCACGATCTGGCTCGAAATCATCTCTGGCTGCAGGGCGCTTGAGCGCGTGATTCGGGTGTCTTATCTGGGCCCCGCGGGCACCTATAGCGAGCAGGCCGTGCGCACGCTGTTTGGCCATCGGGTAGAGATGGTGCCCTGTGTCACGCTGGATGAAGCCATCCGCGAGGCCGAGGCCGGCAGCGTGGATTGCGCCTTGCTGCCAGTGGAGAACTCCACCGAGGGGACGATCGGCAGAACGCTGGATATTCTGCTGCGTACACCGCTGAAAATTTCTGCCGAGATTTCTTTACCCATTCACCACAGCCTGCTGCAAAAAGATGGCGATCGCACTGCCATCAAATCCATTGCAGCCCATCCCCAGGCCCTGGCCCAATGCCATCGGTGGCTGGATGAAAACTTCCCTTCGGTCACGCGCATGCCGGTGGCAAGCAATGGCCATGCCGCAGCGCTTGCTGCCCAGGACGCCTCGATTGCGGCGATTGCCGGTCAGCTTGCGGCCCAGCACTATGGCTTGCAGTCGGTGGCCGAGCGCATCGAGGACGACCCCAACAATCGCACCCGTTTTGCGGCAGTCGGTGAGTTCACGCCCGAGGCCTGCGGTGTGGATCAGACCTCGCTGATTCTGTCGGTGCCGGATAAGGCTGGTGCTGTGGTTTCTTTGATTGAGCCGTTTGCGCGGCACGGCGTGTCGATGAAACGATTCGAGTCCCGGCCTGCGCGTCAGGGCGCATGGGAATATTATTTTTATGTGGATCTGGTGGGCCACCGCAATGACAGTAATGTTGCCCTGGCCTTGGCCGAGATTCGTGAACGTGCAGCTTTTTTCAAGGACCTGGGTTCATATCCGCTGTTTGATCGTTTGACGGCCAAGGCTGACAAATAATCGCGCAAGGCCAGGATCAGGCCCGGGCCCAGTAAAAGATGGGAGAAAACATGATGGATAGTCCCAGTGCGCTGGCACCGGAATACGTGCGGGGCATTGCACCCTATCAGGGCGGGCGGCCGATTTCCGAGATCGCGCGCGAGTTCGGCTTTCAGGAATCCGAGATCGTCAAACTTGCCTCCAATGAAAACCCCCTGGGCATGAGCCCCAAGGCCCGCGAGGCCATGATGGTTGCGGCCGCCGATCTGGGCCGCTATCCCGATGGCAACGGCTTTGACTTAAAAGCGGCAATCAGCAAGCGCTTCTCGGTGCCGGATTCCTGGATCACGCTGGGCAACGGCAGCAATGACATTCTGGAGTTGGTGGCCCATGCGTTCTTGCAGCCCGAGCGTGAGTCGGTCTACAGCCAGCACTCGTTTGCGGTCTATGCCCTGGCCACGCAGGCAACTGGGGCAAAGGCCGTTGTGGTGCCCGCCACCGCGGGCCTTGGCCATGATCTTTCTGCCATGCGGCGCGCGGTCAATGCGCGTACGGGTGTGGTCTGGGTGGCCAATCCCAACAATCCCACGGGCACTTTTATTGCCGCAAAAGAAATCGAGGCTTTCATTGCGGATATTCCGCACCATGTGCTGGTCGTGCTGGATGAGGCCTATACCGAATACCTCGCTGAAGAGGATCGTTACAACGCATTTGAGTGGGTCGCGAAGTATCCCAATCTGTTGGTCTCGCGCTCATTTTCCAAGGCCTATGGATTGGCAGGCCTGCGCATTGGCTTTGGCATCTCGCAGCCGGCCATCACGGACCTGCTCAATCGCATCCGCCAGCCCTTCAATGTGAATTCATTGGCTCAGGCGGCGGCCTGTGCTGCCTTGTTTGATCAGGATTTTCTCGCGCAATCTCAGCGTGTGAATCGTGAGGGCATGGTCCAATTGGAAAGGGCCATGACGGCTCTTGGACTCTCCTTTATTCCTTCTTGGGGGAATTTCCTGCTGGTGAAGATGGGCAGCGCACCGGATGCCGGTATGCAGGTCTTCAAAGCCCTGCTGGCAAAGGGTGTGATCACCCGGCCCGTGGCGAACTATGAATTGCCGCAGTGGCTGCGGATTTCTATCGGCACGTCTGCCGAAAATGAGCGATTCATCGCGGCGATGGAGCAGGTGATGCCCGCACTGCGCTCGGGTCTAAACGCCGCGGCAGGCAGGAGCTAAGTGATGGCGGTTCCCAACACCCTGGATTGCCTGGTGGTGGTGGGCACAGGCTTCATGGGCGCTTCGGTGGCTGCCGCTGCCAAGCGCCACGGTGTTGCCGATCGTGTGATTGGTATTGATCCTGCCGCGGCACAGGCCGCCCAGTCGATGGGGTTGGTTGATGCGCACGCTGCATCAATCAGCGATCTCCCCCCGGTGTTGGCCCAACTGGCCAATGAAGGCCACCGTTGTGTGATGGCCGTGGTGGTCGCAGCGCCGGTGAAGGCCTATGCCGAGGTGTTTGCCCAGCTTGCTGCACTGTCTACACAATTCTCGGATCGGCACACGATTGCCTGGATCACTGATATCGGCAGCACCAAGGCGGGCGTTGTGCATGCAGCACCGCATCTTGGGCACCTGAGTTCGTATTTTGTGTCTTCCCATCCCATGGCAGGATCGGAAAAGCAGGGCCCCGCAGATGCACGGGCAGATCTTTTTCAGTCGGCCCGGGTACTGATCAGTCGATTGCCTGGTTCTGCGGAGGCCACGATCGCAGAGGTGGAATCCTTCTGGATTGCATTGGGCGGCCAGCCCAGCCCCTTACCGATTGAGGATCACGACGAGCTGCTTGCAGCCATCAGCCATCTGCCCCATGTGTTGGCCTTTTCTTTGGCGGGCGCACTGGCGGGCGCGCCGCTGGCGGGCGCAGCACAGGCATTGCATGGGGGTGGCCTGCGGGATACGACCCGTATTGCAGCCTCTTCTGCTGAACTATGGGCCGATATTTTTCTTGATAACCGCGAGAGCCTGCTCTCGGCGTGGACCGATTGGGCACTGCACCTTGAGGTGATGCATCAGGCCCTGGAGAAGGCAGATCGTGAAACGCTTGTTGGCCTGCTGCAGCGGGCCAGCCAGTGGCGAAAAGGATTCCAGTGATGATTTATCCCAAGACCATCATGTTGACGCCACGCAAGGGTGCCCAGGGCCATGTGGTGCTGCCAGGCAGCAAGAGCATCTCGAATCGCGTGCTGTTATTGGCGGCATTGGCTCAGGGCAGCACAAGGCTGCACCATGTGCTCGATTCCGATGACACACAGGTGATGATCGATTCATTGCGAAAGCTCGGTGTCTCCGTTGTTCAGCAGGCCACCGAGGGCAGTCCGAATGCCAATGTGTTGGCGCTGGTCATACAGGGTGTTGCAGGACACTTTCCGAACGTCGGCACCGCTGATGCGCCACTGAAACTTTTTATCGGTAACTCGGGCCTCACGATTCGCACCCTGTTGCCAGCGCTCGTGGTGTCGATGGCAAAGACGGGTGGCTGTGTAGAGATCCGTGGTGTGGAGCGCATGCATGAGCGGCCGATTGCGGATCTGGTCGATGGCCTGCGCGCGATTGGTGCCAAGATTGATTACCTGGGGGCTGAGGGCTTTCCACCGCTGCGCATCAGTGGCGTGACGCTGTCTGCCCGACCGACCATTTCGGTGAAGGGCTCCACCTCCAGTCAATATCTCACTGGCCTGATGCAGGCTGCGCCACTTCTGGCCCTGCAATGGCAGCAGCCGATTGAATTGGCGGTCGAAGGCGAGTTGATCAGCAGGCCCTATGTCGAGATCACGCGTTCGGTTCTAAAACGATTTGGGATTCAGATTGATCAGGTCTCCAACGATCCGATTCGTTATCGGATTGGGCCGGCAATGATCACAGCGGCCGGTGATGTGACGGTAGAGGGTGATGCCTCGTCAGCCTCTTATTTTCTTGCCGCAGGTGCGATTGGCGATGGACAGGTTCGCGTGATTGGCGTGGGCCGTGACAGTGTGCAGGGCGATGTGCGATTTGCCGATGCCTTAGAGAAAATGGGCGCCACGATCACCTGGGGCCCGGATTGGATTGAGGCCACCGCGCCCCTGGCCGATGGTGGCGCAGCGCCCATGGAGCAAGACATCACCCACGGCATGCCGCACCACCTGCGGGCCATTGATCTGGATTGCAATGCGATTCCCGATGCAGCGATGACCCTGGCGGTCTGTGCGCTCTTCGCCAATGGACCCTCCACGCTGCGTAATATCGGGTCTTGGCGAGTGAAGGAAACCGATCGCATTGCGGCGATGGCCAATGAGTGTCGCAAGCTTGGCGCCCAGGTAGAGACGGGTGAGGACTGGATTTGTATTCACCCGCCTGCGGTGCTTCAGCCTGCGACGATCCAGACTTACGAAGACCATCGCGTCGCCATGAGCTTTTCGCTCGCCAGTTTTGGCAATGCCAATGTCCGTATCGATGATCCAGGCTGCGTGGCCAAAACCTTTCCTGATTATTTCGAGGTGTTCTCCGACCTCTGCTCGCAGGCCGTGCCGGTGCTGGCCATTGATGGGCCAACGGCCTCTGGCAAGGGCACCATCGCCAGTCAGGTGGCCATGGAGTTGGGGTTTGGTTATCTGGATAGCGGGGCGCTCTATCGGATCACGGCCCTGGCGGCCCAACAAAACGACATTTCCAGTGATGATGAGCGTGCGCTCGCTTCTCTGGCGACAGAGATGGATCTCGAGTTTTTGGGGCAGACCATCCTCTTGGATGGGGTCAATATCAGCCACGCCATACGGGCCGAGGAAATCGGCCTGCTGGCCTCGAAAATCGCTGTTTATCCGGCGGTACGCGGGGCCCTGATGCTGCGCCAGCGGGATTTTGCCCGTCTGCCGGGCCTGGTGGCCGATGGCCGGGATATGGGCACGGTGGTCTTTCCCAATGCCCGGCTGAAGGTGTTTCTGACTGCAACCGCCCGCGCCAGGGCCGAAAGACGCTATAAGCAATTGATTGATAAAGGTTTTTCGGCTAACCTTGACAGTCTTTCCGCCGATTTGGAGGCGCGAGACGCCCGGGATGCCTCCCGTGCCATTGCACCCTTGAAACCGGCATCGGGAGCGGTGGTGATTGATTCCACCAACCTCTCGATTGACGAGGTGGTGCAAGCCGTTGTGAATGCCTGGCACTCGGTCTCTGTAAAGCAGACCGGCCAGCTCACCTAGCCTGCGCTTTTTTTAACTCCGCTGTTCCGAGTGCTCGTTCATGTAACGGTCCGCTTGGGATGGTGTGCTCTATGACTGTGTCGGAAACTTTTTTAATTTAATGTCCCAACAACTTAACCAACTGAGCGAAATCGCTAAAAACGCTGCCCCTGATTCATTTGCTGCAATGTTTGCAGAATCCATCGCCCGCCAGGAAATGCGCGCAGGCGAGGTCATCACCGCCGAAGTACTGCGGGTCGACCAGAACCACGTGGTGGTCAATGCCGGACTGAAGTCCGAGAGTTTTATTCCCATTGAAGAATTTTTTAACGACCAGGGCCAGGTCGACGTCAAAGAGGGCGACTTCGTTTCGGTCGCCATTGAGGCCCTGGAAGATGGCCGCGGCGAAACGCGTCTATCGCGTGACCGCGCCAAGCGACTTGCCGCATGGGTCAGCCTGGAGCAGGCCTTGGAAAGCGGTGAGACCGTGATCGGCACCGTGACTGGCAAGGTCAAGGGCGGTTTAACTGTCATGACCAATGGCATCCGTGCCTTCCTGCCGGGCTCGCTGGTTGATACGCGCCCCATCAAAGACACCTCCCACATCGAGGGCAAGACCCTTGATTTCAAAGTCATCAAGCTGGATCGCAAGCGCAACAACGTGGTGCTCTCGCGCCGCGCGATTGTCGAGGCCTCCATGGGCGAAGACCGCGCCAAGCTGATGGAGAACCTCAAAGAGGGCTCCACTGTCACCGGCGTGGTGAAGAACATCACCGACTACGGTGCGTTCATTGATCTGGGCGGCATTGATGGCCTGCTCCACATCACCGACATGGCCTGGCGCCGTGTCCGTCATCCGTCTGAAGTGCTCACCGTGGGCCAGGAAGTCACTGCCCGCGTGTTGCGCTACGACGCCGATAAGAACCGCGTGTCGCTTGGCGTGAAGCAGCTGGGCGATGACCCATGGGATGGCATTGGCCGTCGTTACCCCCAGGGCACCCGGATGTTCGGCAAGGTCACCAACATCACCGATTACGGTGCATTCGTAGAGATCGAGCCGGGCATCGAAGGCCTGGTGCACGTCTCCGAAATGGACTGGACCAACAAGAACGTCAACCCCGGCAAAGTGGTCCAGGTGGGCGATGAGGTCGAAGTCATGGTGCTGGAGATCGACGGCGAGCGCCGCCGCATCTCCCTGGGCATGAAGCAGTGCCGCGCCAATCCTTGGCAGGAATTCGCTGCCAGCCACAATAAGGGTGACAAGGTGAAGGGCCAGATCAAGTCGATCACTGACTTTGGCGTGTTCATTGGCCTGGCCGGCAATATCGATGGCCTGGTGCACCTGTCCGATCTCTCCTGGACCGACACGGGCGAAGAGGCCGTGCGCAACTTCAAGAAGGGCGATGAGCTCGAGGCTGTAGTGCTGGCCATTGATGTCGAGCGCGAGCGCATCTCGCTGGGCGTGAAACAGCTCGATGGCGATCCGTTTAACTCCTACACCTCGCGTTTCGAGAAAGGCGCAGTGGTGAAGGGCACCGTGAAGAGTGTGGATGCCAAGGGCGCCACGATCACCCTGGATGCCGATGTTGAAGGCTACCTGCGCGCTTCCGAGATTTCGCGTGAGCGTGTGGAAGATGCCAGCAAGGTCATGGCTGAAGGTGATTCTGTCGAGGCCATGATTGTGAATGTGGATCGCAAGACCCGCACCATCAATCTGTCGATCAAGGCCAAGGATTCCGCTGAGACAGCGGAGACCATGCAGAAGATGGCAGCCGAGAATACGGCCGCTTCAGGCACCACCAGCCTTGGCGCACTCTTGCGCGCCAAGCTGGATGATCAGCAGTCCAAGGAGTAATGATTCCTGCCGCCTTGGGGATTGGCCCCAAGGCGGCGTGGATCCCAGTGGGGTAAAGCGCAGTGACAAAGTCTGAACTGATTGCTCGGCTTGCTGATCGATTGAATCAGCGGGGCACGCCACTCGCAACGCGTGACTGTGAATTCGCCGTCAAGACCCTGCTGGATGTGATGGCCGAGGCCTTGGGCCATCGTCATCGCATTGAGATTCGCGGATTTGGTACTTTCTCGCTTTCCTTTCGGCCCGCCCGTGTCGGACGCAATCCGAAATCTGGCGCCCAGGTCCGTGTTCCGGAAAAGCGTGTACCGCATTTCAAACCAGGTAAAGATCTGCGCGAGCGCGTTGATCTGCCACCCCAGTAAATTTTCTTGGCCCAGTCGATGAGACTGCTTGCCTTTATCATCCGCACGATTTTGTTTTTGTTGGTGTTGGTCTTTGCATTGGCCAACACCCATTCGGTCACCATGACGCTGATTCCAGGCGTGTCTGGCCTGTCATTTGAGGCCCCAATGGTGCTCTGGCTGCTCGGTGTGTTCACACTCGGTGTACTCGCCTGTTTCCTGTTTCTTCTGCCGACCCTGATGGCGGGCTGGAGAAAGGATCGCCGTGGATCTTGATCCAGTCTGGTTACTGCTGCTGCCCCTTGTGTTTGCCTTGGGCTGGTTTACTGCCCGCTATGACCGTGGACAGCAGCGGCGCGAGAGCCGGCATGTCTCGCATGATGTGATGCATGCCATGTCGGCCCTGCTTGCGGATGATGTGCAGCAGGCCACCGATGCCCTGTTATCGGCGGCGCGCTCCGATCCGGAGGCGACAGAATTACATCGTGCTGTGGGCAATCTCTATCGCAGGCGTGGACTGGTTGATCGTGCCATCGAGGTGCATGAGGCCGCGCTACGCCATCCGGATCTGGTCTTGCGTGAGCGGCTGCTGCTGATGGCCGATCTTGGCCGTGACTATCAGGCGGCGGGCCTGTTTGATCGCGCCGAAGCGGTGCTGACCGAGTTGCTTGGGCATGCCGACGGTGATGCATTGGCCAACGAGGCCAGACTGCTGCTCTTGCAGATCGCACAGGCAACCCGCAATTGGGATGCGGCCGCGCAGTGGGCCATGGCTCTGCGACAGCATGCGGGTTCTTTTGCCGATGCAAGCTATGAGCAGCTGATGGGGCATTTCCATTGTGAGCGCGCGACTCTGGCGATGGCCCGAGGCGATCAGCCAGCAGCCTTGGCGGCGCTTGCCGAGGCGGAATCCTTTTCTGCTCCTGGGCCTGCACGACGCATTGAACTCCTGCGGGCCCAGATGGTGGCTGGCACGTCGGCAACAACCTCTGATTCAGGGCAGACCGCCTGCCGCATCTGCGGTTTTCGTACCCGACAGGTGGTCTGGCAGTGCCCGGGGTGTCATCATTGGGATAGTTTTGAGCCGGTCAAATAAGGCGCCTCATGCTTAAGGAACAACTTCGTCAGTCCCGGGTCTTGGTGGTTGGAGACGTGATGCTGGATCGCTACTGGTTTGGCGATGTTGAACGCATCTCACCCGAGGCGCCTGTACCTGTGGTGCGCATCCAGGATATCGATGAGCGGCTTGGCGGTGCAGCCAATGTGGCGCGAAATATCACTGCGCTTGGCGCCTCCTCTGTGCTGATGGGCGTGGTGGGCGATGATGAGGCGGGCCTCCGTGTACATGAGTTGATTGCGGCCTGCGGCATTGGCGATCAGGTCTTTGATGACACGCAAGCCAGGACCACGGTGAAGCTGCGTGTGATCGGCCGACAGCAGCAGCTGCTGCGGGCGGATTTTGAATCCCTGCCTGATCACGAGGTACTGATTGAAAAGCTGGATCAATTCAAGGCCCTGCTGCCGGGTGTGAAGGCCGTTGTGCTCTCCGATTACGGCAAAGGCGGGCTGCTGCACATTGAAGAAATGATCGCTGCCGCAAGCAGCCAAAACGTGATGACGCTCGTAGACCCTAAGGGTGACGATTACGCGCGCTATACGGGTGCCACTCTGCTTACGCCAAATCGATCTGAGTTTGCCCAAGTGGTGGGCCGCTGGAAAACCGAGGCCGAAATGACAGAAAAAGCCCATCGGCTGCGCCACGAGCTCCGCCTAGGCCATCTGTTGGTGACACGATCCGAAGACGGCATGAGTCTGTATACCCTGCGCGATGGCCAACCTGCTGAAGTCCATGTCGCCGCCCGCGCCCGTGAGGTCTTTGATGTGAGTGGTGCTGGGGATACGGTGATTGCAACACTCGCTGTGTTGCTGGCTGCAGGCGAGCCTGTGGTCCGCGCGATGGAGCTGGCCAATCGTGCGGGTGGCATTGTGGTGGGCAAGCTGGGCACGGCCACCGTGACAGCAGAAGAACTCTTTGCGGAAGGACCCTGATGACCATTATCGTGACTGGCGCTGCCGGATTCATTGGCAGCAACCTTGTGAAGGCGCTCAATCAGGCCGGTGAGACCCGAATCATTGCTGTCGATGATCTGACCGAGGCCGATAAATTCAAAAATATCGTGGATTGCGAGATTGATGATTATCTGGATAAGGATGATTTCATCGAGCGGCTGGAGTCCGGGTTGTCGGGCAAGCGCATCACGGCCATCCTGCACCAGGGGGCCTGCTCCGACACCATGGAGACCGATGGTCAGTACATGATGGACAACAACTTCCGTTATTCCCGCATGCTGTTGGGCTGGGCCCAGCAGCATGGCATCCCGTTTTTGTATGCCTCATCAGCGGCGGTGTATGGCGCCAATACCGTGTTTCGTGAGGAGCGCAGCTGCGAGGCCCCACTGAATGTCTACGGTTATTCCAAATTTCTTTTTGATCAGACCGTGCGCAAGCTGGTGTCAGACACCAGGGGCCGCGCACCGGTGATCGGATTTCGTTATTTCAACGTGTATGGCCCGCGTGAACAGCATAAGGCCCGTATGGCGTCGGTGGCATTTCATCATTTCAACCAATATCAGGCGGAGGGCCGGGTGAAACTCTTCACCGGCTACGATGGTTGGAGGGCCGGAGAGCAGGAGCGGGATTTTGTCTCGGTTGAGGATGTGGTGAAGGTCAATCTGTTTTTCTTGAATCGGGCGCTCGCAGGCAACAGCACCAGCGGTATTTTCAATCTCGGCACTGGTCGGGCCCAGACCTTTAACGAAGTCGCCCAGGCCGTGATCAACACCATTGAAAAGAAAAAGCAATCGCTTGCCCAGCTGATCAAAGACAAGAAGATTGAGTACATTCCTTTTCCGGATGCACTGAAAGGCAAGTATCAGAGTCATACCCAGGCCGATCTCACCCGGCTGCGTGCGGCGGGTTACAAAGCCAAATTCCTTACAGTGCAGGAGGGCGTGGCCCGCTATGTCAACGCACGCCTTACCGCTGCTTAAGTATCGGCTAAGCCTTTACGGCCGCCTGGCGCGGTTCGATAAACCGATCGGCACCCTGCTGCTGCTCTGGCCTACGCTGTGGGCCCTGTGGCTGGCGGCAGGTGGTTTCCCCGAGTTATCGCGGCTGCTGGTGTTTTTGCTGGGCACCTTTCTGATGCGCTCTGCCGGATGCGTGATCAATGACATTGCGGACCGCGATTTCGATGCCCATGTGAAACGCACCCAGGATCGGGTACTGACCTCGGGCAAGATCTATCTCTGGGAGGCGGTTGCAGTGGCTGTGGTGCTGCTCGCGGGTGCGGCGCTGTTGCTGCTGTTTCTCAATGACCTGGCCATTCAATATGCCTTTGTGGCCCTGTTTGTTGCCGCAGTCTATCCCCTCTTTAAACGGTTTTTTGCTGTACCCCAGGCCATGCTCGGTGTTGCATTTGGTTTCGGCATTCCCATGGCCTTTGCTGATACGTTGGGTCAGGTGCCCGTCGTAGGCTGGGTGCTGTTTGCTGGAAATTTCTTTTGGACCATTGCCTATGACACGGCCTATGCGATGGTAGATCGGGATGACGACATCAGGCTGGGCATGCGCAGCAGTGCCATCAGCTTTGGCCGCTTTGATGTGCTGGCGGTGGCGGTGAGCTATGCCGTCTTCATGTGGTGCATGTTGATCGTGGGCCAATCCCTGCCCGGATCTGGCTCGGCCCATGTCATCTATTGGGTGGGTTGGGTGGTGACCGCGGCCTACTGTGTTTATCTGACTTGGCGGCTTCGCACGCGGGATCGCGATGACTGCTTTATGGTGTTTCGTGCCAACAACTATGTTGGCATGCCGCTGTGGATCGCGATTGCCCTGCAGCTGGGCTGGTAGTCTGTTTTAGCGAAACGCTTTGCTCATCTCTGCGCCACGATCCCGTGCTGCGGTGAGCGCTTCTTCGATGATGCGCATGAATTGCGCCTGATCCAGGCTGGCCAGTGCCGCGGCAGTGGTGCCGCCTTTGGAGGTGACTTTTTCGCGCAGGCTGTCGGGTTCCTCGCCAGAAGATTCCAGCAGGGCCACCGCGCCCTTTAAGGTCTCGAGGGCGAGTTGCATGGATTGGGCTTTTGAAAGCCCTAAGTTTTCGCCTGCCTTGCTTAAGGCTTCGACAAATCGGAACACATAAGCGGGGCCTGATCCCGAGAGTGCGGTGACGGCATCCATCAGATCTTCCCGCTCAATCCAGACGGTTTTGCCAACAGCCTGCATCATCTGCTCGGCTTCCTTGCGGGCGTTTGCACCGACGCTGGCATCTGCGAATAGTCCCGTGATGCCCTGAGTCACCAGTGCAGGCGTGTTGGGCATGGTGCGCACCACGTGTGTGTTTTTGCACCATGCTTTGAGTGCATCGATGGAGATGCCTGCGGCAATGGAGAGCAGATGCGCACGGCCAAGCAGCTGGATGAGGGATGGGCTGGATGCCGTGCAGACCTGCTGCATCTGCTGGGGCTTGACTGCCAGAATCACCCAGGCCTGCGATGCCTCTGCGATCAATTCACTTGGACAGTCCTGCGCATCCACAGTGAAGCGCACCTGCTGCTGTTGGGCAGCCGATTCAAACCGTTCGATCAGGGCCTTGCGGGCGCTCTCCAGGGGCTCAATCACATGCAGTCGTGCGATCTTTGTCTTGCCTGCGAGCAGACCGCCGATTAAGGCAGTGGCCATGTTGCCACCCCCGACAAAACAGAGATTCATACCGCATCCTTTTTCAAAAATTGCATCCAGCGCACGCCCAGGATTCTGAGGCAGGAGAAATACACAAGCCCTGCGACCAGCACGATCACGGCAAGCCAGATGATGCGCAGCAGTGGCTGTGCGCCAAGGCCAGACCAATCCAACTCCAAAGCAACACTGCCGATCACGCCGCCCATCACCAGGCTGCTGATCAGAATCTTGATGATGAACCCAGTCCAGCCCGCCGCTGGGGTGTAGACCGATCGCTTTCTTAGGCCACGATAAAGCAGGAGTGCATTGGCGCATGCCGCAAGACTGGTGGCAAGGGCAAGCCCAGCATGGGCAAAGAGCGGCACGAACAGGATGTTCAGGGCCTGTGTCAGTGCAAGTGTGAAGAGCGCGATCTTCACCGGGGTCTTGATGTTTTGCTGGGCATAAAACCCTGGCGCTAAGACCTTGATGGCAATCAGCCCGAAGAGGCCCACCGCATAGCCGATCATGGCCTGCGCCGTCATGGTCAGGTCCTGATGATCAAATTGACCGTAGTGAAAGAGGGCTGCGGCCAGCGGAATGGCCAGCACTGCCAGGCCAATCGATGCAGGAATGGCCAGCAGTGCAACAAGCCGCAGCCCCCAGTCGATGAGCTGGCTTACGCGTGCTGCATCTTGTTCACTATTGGCTTTCGTCAGACTAGGCAGCAGCACCGTGCCAAGGGCTACACCCAGGAGTGCAGTGGGAAATTCCATCAGCCTGTCTGCAAATGAGAGCCACGACACACTGCCCGCCTCAAGACGCGCAGCGATATGGGTATTGATGATCAGGCTGACCTGGGCCACAGACACAGCGAGTGTGGCCGGCACCATGAGCCGAAGAATTCTGCGGACATACTCGTCACGCCAGGCGGTGCGCAGAGACCAGTCGTCAGGTCTGCCTGCGTGCGATTCTCTGCCCTGCTGGTGTGTTTCCGCCGAAGGATGCCGCAAGGACGATTTGAGAGCCATGGCCATGAGCGTGAGCTGCGCAATGCCCCCAAGCACCACGGCCAGCGCCAGGGCCCAGATTGGTTCGGCGAGTAGCGGCGAAATCAGCACTGCACAGCCGATAAAAGAGAGATTGAGCAGCACAGGCGCAAATGCCGGTGCCTTGAATTCGGACCAGGTGTTGAGCACCCCGGAGGCGAGGGCCACCAGCGAGATCATCAGGATGTAGGGAAACATCCAGCGGGTGAGCATGACCGAGAGCCCGAAGGTTTCGGCATTGCCGCCAAAGCCCCCCGACATCAGCCAGACCAGGATCGGGGCCCCGATGATCGCCACCAGGCAGACCAGGGCCAGCACGGCGGCCATGATCAGGGCGCAGTGGCGGGCAAGCCGCAGGGCCTGAGCATCTCCGTTTTGGGATTTCACCTGGCCGAGCACGGGCACGAAGGCTTGAGAGAACGCTCCCTCGGCAAATAGCCGACGCAGCAGATTGGGCAGCCGGAAGGCCACAAAAAAGGCGTCTGTCTGGCTTCCTGCCCCGAAATAGGCGGCAGTCAGGGTCTCTCGGGCCAATCCCGTGATGCGGGATAAAAGGGTCAGCCCGCTGATGGTGGCGGCGGTCTTGAGCAGATTCATGATCGGCGCTATAGTTTAGGGCTTTTCCCGAAAAACATAAGGATTTTCAAAGACATGGCCAACTCCGCCTCCGCGCGCAAGAGCGCCCGCCAAGCTGCCGCCCGCCGCCTTCTGAATGCAGGCCTGCGGTCTGAATACCGCACTGCTGTGAAGTCTGTGCGCAAAGCTGTTGCCACGGGCGATGCCAAGGCAGCCTCCGAGGCCCTGCGGCTTGCCACCAGCACCATTGATCGCATTGCGGATAAGCGCATCGTGCACAAGAACAAGGCCGCGCGCCATAAGAGCCGCCTGGCCGCAGCCGTGAAGTCGGTGGCGCTGCGCTAAGCAGCCCTATCACTTTGGCCGCGCGATCGCGTGGCCGAGCAATCTGAAAAGCCCGCTGACCGCGGGCTTTTTAATGTGGCGGCCGAGAACCGAATAGGGCGGTGCCGACCCTTACCAGGGTGGTCGCCTGTGGGATCGATTCTGCGATCGCAGACTCAAGATCGGCCGACATGCCCATGGAAAGCGTATCGAAGCGGGCGCAAGCCGCCTGCGGAAGTTGGGCTGCAATCGAGAGAAAAATGCGGCTGAGTTCGGCGAAACGTTGACGTTGCAGGCTGATGTCCTCGGTAGGCTCGGGGATCGCCATCAGGCCGCGCAGGGATAGCCCGGGCATGCCTGCGATCGCCAGCGCAAGTGCGGGGGCCTGCGCGGGTGAAATGCCGCTTTTCGATGCCTCGCCACTTACGTTGACC
>VERJ01000040.1 GCA_018882795.1 Burkholderiaceae bacterium
TCCTGAGCGGGCAAGGTATCTGGACTGTGATCCGCAGACTACCGCAACGGCCGATCCAACGCAGGCGATCAATCAGGCGATTGAGGCACTACTTAGCGGAGAGGGGAAATACTGCTGGCTGATCGACAATGTTGATGCTGCTAACAACGGCACAGTGGCTGGCCTGTTTCAACTCTACAATTTGGCCCGGGAGGTCAACAGTCAAATCGTGGCGGCTGCGGCTTTGGCGCCCCTGCACCTGGCCATGCGGGATGATCTGCGGACCCGGCTGGGACAAAGCCTGATTTTTGAGCTGCATGAATTGAGCGATGAGGAAAAAAGAAATGCCCTACGCGAGCGGGCAGCGCAGCTGGGCCTGCCGCTCTCTGATGAACTGCTGAATTACCTGCTGACGCGTCTGCCCCGAAATCTTGGCCGGCTCACACAGATCATAGATGGACTCAATGAATTGACGCTGTCGCGACAGCGAACAGCGACAATTCCTCTGCTGAAAGAATTACTGGACTCACTGAATGCAACAACTCGCCCTATTTGACCTTGATAACACCCTGCTGCCCATCGATAGCGATGTCTCCTGGGCCCAGTTTCTGGTGGGGCTCAAGGTCGTGGATGCGGACTGGTACTCCCGTCGCAATGATTATTTCTACGCCCAGTATTGCGCGGGCACGCTCGATATCTATGAGTTTTTAGATTTTCAGCTCGCCCCCTTGGCCCAACATCCTCGCGATCAGCTGCTGGCATGGCGGGAGGCCTTTATGGGCGAGATGATTCGGCCAGCCATTCATGCCGATGCCCGGGATCTGGTGCAGCGGCATCAGGATCAGGGCGCACTCTGCGCCATCGTCACGGCAACCAACTCCTTTATTACCGGACCGATCGCACAAGAATTCGGTGTACAACATCTGATTGCAACCGAAATCGAGATCGGAGCCGATGGCAACTTCACCGGTAAACCCGCCGGACTACCGAGCTTTCGTGAGGGCAAAATTACCCGGGTGGAACAATGGCTTGCCCTGCAAGGCCTGGGGCTGGAGAGCTTTGCGCAATCCGCCTTTTACAGCGACTCATTCAATGATCTTCCGCTGCTTTGTCGTGTCACCCAGCCAGTTGCGGTGAATCCGGATCAACGGCTGCGTGCCCACGCCCAGGCCCAACGCTGGAAAATACTGGATCTGTTCTCCCGCACCGAGAGCACGGACGATTAAAGCCTGATGATCAAAAAACTCTTTAAAAGCATCGCGCGACTAGCGCCGAGCAGACTCTCCATCAAGGCCACACGACGCGTCAAGGGCGTGCCACACGAGCCAGAACTCTTTAAGGGTGCCCGGCTAGGCATTGATCACAAACTGATCTCCCATGCAGCGATGCGAACCGTCCAGGAACTGCAGAAGGCGGGGTTTAAAGCCTATGTGGTAGGGGGCGCAGTGCGCGATCTGCTGCTGGGCATTCGACCTAAGGACTTCGATGTCGCCACCAATGCCGAGCCTGAACAGGTCCAACGGACTTTTCGTCGAGCGCGCATTATCGGCAGACGCTTTCGACTGGTCCATGTCATGTTCGGCCCTGAGACCATCGAAGTCTCGACATTCCGTGCACTCCAATCCGATGACATTGAGCTTGATGAGCATGGGCGGGTGCTGCGCGATAACGTGTTTGGCGAACAGCACGAAGACGCCACCCGCAGGGACTTCACTGTGAATGCGCTTTACTACGATCCCATCAGTGACCAGGTACTGGACTACCACCATGGTGTCAAGGACCTGAAATCCAAGCTGCTGCGCATGATCGGCAACCCCGAGCACCGCTACCGCGAGGATCCGGTACGCATGCTCCGGGCGGTTCGGCTGGCGGCCAAACTGGGGTTCGAGATTGAGGGCGCAACCCGACGACCGATTAAAGCCATGGCGGATCTGATTCACAACGTACCCAATGCGCGACTTTTCGATGAGATGCTGAAGCTTCTGCACTCTGGCAACGCCTACGAGGGCCTACGACAGCTACGCGCCGAAGGCCTGCATCATGGCTGTCTGCCGCTTCTGGACTTGGTCTTTGACCACGAGGATCCTCGGGCAGTGGATTTTGTCACCCGCGCACTCAAGTCAACCGACACCCGAATCCACGAAGGCAAGCCCGTGTCACCTGGGTTTCTATTTGCCGCCCTGCTCTGGTCTCTAGTGGATGAGAAATGGCGGCAACGCCATACCCAGGGCGAGCATCTGATTCCCGCACTCAATGCTGCGATCGATGAAATCATCGATACCCAGCTCGACGCACTAGCGATTCAGCGCCGCTATGTGTCTGATATGCGCGAGATTTGGCTGATGCAGCCGCGGTTCGAGAAGCGGCAGGCCGCTGCCGTTGCCCGCTTGATGGAACATGTCCGATTCAAGGCGGCTTATGATTTCCTGCTGCTGCGGGCGCAATCGGGCCAGTGTGACACCGCACTTGCCGAGTGGTGGGAGGCTTATCTTCAGGCTGATCATGCTGCGCGCACGGAGCTCATCAGCCAGGCCAATGCCAGCCGCACTAAAAGTGGTGGCACCAAGCGCAGACGCCGACGCAAGCCCGCCGCACCAATGCCCGAGGCATGAAGGAAACAATCGCCTACATTGGACTGGGCGGCAATCTCGGCAATCCCGATGCAACCTGCCGCGCCGCCACGGTGACACTTGCCGAATCAAGCGATGTCGTACTGCTGAGGAGCTCTGCGCTTTATCGCACCCAACCTGTGGATGCGCCTGGGCCAGATTACTGCAATGGAGTCCTTGAGATTCGAACCCAGCTGTCCGCCTTAAGTCTGCTGGAGTTACTGCTGCAGACCGAGCAAACGTTTGGCCGCAGCCGAACCGCGTGGCATGCGCCAAGAACCCTGGATTTGGATTTGATTGCATTTGGCGACAGCAGAATCATTAGTGCCCAACTGAGCTTGCCACATCCCCGGGCCCACGAACGGGCCTTTGTGCTGATTCCACTGTGCGAGGTGAATCCGGAAGTCATGCTGGGTGGGCCCGACGCGGTCTCTTTGCGGCCCGCCCGAATCTGGCGCGATCAGCTCTCGGCGGCTGAATCAAATCAGGTCATCGCCTGGTGAGACAATCCGGGTATGAGCGCCTCATTGATGCACCAATCACTGCGCCCCGCCTGGGCCAACCGGTTTCGATCAATTGTGATCGAAGGGCCAATCGGCGTGGGCAAAAGCAGCCTGGCCATGAAGTTTGCCGATCGCTTTGGCTACGTCCCCATGATGGAAGCCCCACAGGAGAACCCGTTTCTGTCCAAGTTTTACCGCGATAGCAGCCGCTATGCGCTACCTGCGCAATTATTTTTTCTATTCCAGCGTATCGATCAGCTGCGTGATATCACCCAGCGGGATTTGTTCTCAGAATATATCGTGAGCGATTTCATGATCGAGAAGGATCCGCTGTTTGCTCGGCTGACCTTGTCAGACGAAGAACTCGCCCTGTATCAGAAGATCTATGACACCCAACGGCCCCAGGCGCCCACACCCGATCTGGTGATTTTGCTGCAGGCATCCGCCGATGCGCTGATTGATCGCATCCGGCAGCGGGGTGTGGCCATGGAGCAGAATATTTCGGAGGACTACCTGCGACGACTATCTGAAGCCTATATTCATTACTTTCACCACTATGATGCCTCGGCGTTGCTTATCGTGAACACCGAGCAGCTCAATCCCATTGACCGGGATGAAGACTTCAACGCCTTGATCGCCCAAATCTCCAACTTCAAAGGCCGGCGCACTTTTTTCAATGCGCTTAATGATCTATGAAAATCGTACACACGATCCAGGAACTACGCGCACAGCTGCGCGGCCAACTGCGCACCGCCTTTGTGCCCACTATGGGCAATCTGCATGAGGGCCACCTATCACTGATGCGTATAGCGGCCAACCATGGGGATCCAGTGGTGGCATCGATTTTTGTGAATCGACTGCAATTCGGTCCGAATGAGGATTTCGACAAATACCCCAGAACTCTGGAAGACGATATCGCCAAGCTGGAAAAGGAAGGGGTCTATGTGCTGTTTGCGCCAGACGAACGAGAGATGTATCCCGTGCCGCAGGAATACCGCATCAGCCCACCCCACGATCTAGGCGATATTCTGGAAGGCGAGTTTCGCCCAGGATTTTTTACTGGTGTCACCACGGTGGTGATGAAGCTATTTCAATGCGTGCAGCCACAGGTCTCTATATTTGGCAAGAAAGATTATCAACAGCTGATGATCATCCGCAGAATGTGCGCACAGTTCTCGATTCCAACGGAGATCATCCCTGCAGAGACCGTACGTGAAGACGACGGACTGGCGCTGTCATCGCGTAATCGGTATCTCAGCGCTGACGAACGACGAGAAGCCGTTTGGCTTTCCAAGACACTACAGCAAACGGCAGACCGGGTGCGTCAGGGTGTGGCCCAATGCCAGATGACCGTGCATGATGTTGCCGACCTGGAGGCCGCGGCCATGCAGGTACTCAATCACCGAGGCTGGAAGACTGATTACATCGCCATTCGCCGACGGACAGATTTGAAAACAGTCGAGGCAGATGATCTGAGCTCCCCAGACCGGCTGGTGGTGCTGGGCGCCTCAAAACTCGGCGCCACCCGGCTCATCGACAATCTGGAGATCTGACTTCCTGATCAACGCATCTCCAGTTCAGGAATAGGCGGCCGTTTTTGAGCGCTTGAGCCAGCTGCCTGCCATCGTAGTTACCACCACCGACACAACAATCGCTGACCAGTAGGCCCATGCAGGAAGCCCATCAACCCAAGACTTCAGCACAGGTTCATTGAGCACCATCTTGGCGGCGGTAAACGCCAGCACACCGCCGCCGATGGTGATCACCGAGGGGTAACGCTCAATCAGTTTAAGGACGATCTTACTGCCCCAGACCACGATGGGAATGGAGATCAGCAGGCCCAACACCACCAGCAGGAAGCTGCCGTGTGCGGCACCCGCTACGGCAAGCACATTATCGACACCCATCACGGCATCGGCGATCACAATGGTCTTCATCGCGCCCCAGAAGGTGGTGGCCGCAGGCGAGTGCTCATCACCATCATTACCTGGAGCGATCAATTTCACGGCAATCCAGAACAAGAGCAGGCCACCGATCAACATCAGGCCTGGGATCTTCAGCAGCCAGACCACACCGAGCGTCATCAGGGAACGGATGACAATGGCGCCGATAGTACCGAAGATGATGGCCCGATTCTTTTCTTTCTCAGGAAGATTGCGTGCCGCCAGTGCAATCACAATAGCGTTATCGCCCGCCAACACAAGATCAATCACGATAATCGCGGCAAGCGCGGAAAAAAACTCTGCAGAAAACAATTCCATAAGGTGCTCCTTGGTCAAATGCGGACTGAGTGAATCAATTCACAAGGTCTCGTTCCAGCAATCAGCGCTGTGGCAGACCGGGTGTGGAGCACCGTACTGACGATCTGACCGAGCAAGGCGGAACCTTGCCGAACTACTCCCCTTGGGGGACAACGGGCAGGAGTCTAAACGCTCGACGATCGGAGCGGAAGGGGTAGCCGATCAGGAGGAACCCGATGCCACGAGGACTATCGGATCAAGATCGCAACCACCAGGGCCAGAATGGCGACCACCGCCATGGTCTTCAGGATGGTTTTGGAGTTCTGATTGGGTGTGTGCATAAGTTTGTCCAGACTTAATGACGGTCGGGTGTGTCTAAAAAATCGGCTAACCCTCAGGCACCAGCGGCATCCTGCCGACCCTTTTGCTGCCGCCAGGTCAGCCACTTACCGACAGCAATCACAATGACCACGCCAATCCAGGCCAATGCATGGGGAGGTAGCGCCAGGCTGACATTCCAGAAATCCCGAATGCCAGGATCTGTCTGAATCATCTCACCGGCAAGGTAGCCCAGGAGACCGCCACCTGCCACCACAATCCAGGAAAAACGGTTCATCAATGCCAGCACGATCTTGGAACCCCAAACAACCAGCGGAATGGAAAGAGCAAGACCAAACACCAGAAGGAAGAAGCTGCCTTTCGCGGCCCCTGCCACGGCAATGACGTTATCAAGTGACATGGCGAAATCCGCAATCACGATTGTTTTGACGGCGGCCCAGAGCTTGTCTTTCGCCTCGATTTCGTGGCCTTCCTCTTCTGCCTGAGGCATGACCAGTTTCACGCCAATCCAGATCAGCAATAGCCCACCAAAAGTTTTTAGATAGGGAATCTCGAGCAGCTGAACCGCGAAAGCTGTCAAGACCACCCGCAGGGCTACCGCCGCAAATACGCCCCAGAAAATTCCGAGGCGCCTTTGACTGTCTGGCAGATTCCTGCAAGCCAGTGCGATGACGATGGCGTTATCCCCAGACAACAGCAGATCAATCCAGACGATCTGCAGGAGAGCAATCCAAAATGCGGTGCTACCGAATTCCATCAATCATCCTTTGTTTATCTCCCGGGGCTCGCACGGCGAACCCCGGACAGCACCCGCCCTACAACAGCGCAGGCCCAAAAACCAAGGGCCTTACGTATCCCCGTTTACAACACAGACTTCAGAAGTTTGCCCATCTCAGACGGATTCTTGGTCGTCTTGATACCACAGGCCTCCATGATGTCGAGCTTGGCCTGGGCAGTATCTGCACCACCCGAGATCAGCGCACCTGCGTGGCCCATACGCTTACCCGGCGGGGCGGTGACACCAGCGATAAAGCCCACAATGGGTTTTTTCATATTGTCTTTGGCCCACATCGCTGCGTTGGCCTCATCGGGACCACCAATTTCTCCAATCATGATCACGGCATCGGTATCTGGATCATCATTAAAGAGCCTTAAGACATCGATGTGCTTTAAGCCATTGATCGGATCGCCGCCGATACCCACGGCTGACGACTGGCCCAGACCCATCTCGGTGACCTGACCCACGGCCTCATAGGTGAGCGTGCCGGAGCGCGACACGATGCCAATGCGACCCTTGCGATGGATATGGCCAGGCATGATGCCAATCTTGATTTCCTCTGGCGTGATCAGGCCTGGGCAGTTGGGGCCCAGCAGCAGGGTGCGCTTGTTTTGCGCCTTCATTTTGTTGCGTACGACCATCATGTCCCGCACGGGGATGCCCTCGGTAATACAGATGGCCAGATCCAAATCGGCCTCAACGGCCTCCCAGATGGCATCGGCTGCGCCAGCAGGTGGCACATAAATCACGGAAACGGTTGCACCGGTGGCGGCCTTGGCCTCCTTGACGCTGGCGTAGATGGGCACGCCCTCAAAATCTTCTCCAGCTTTTTTCGGGTTCACACCAGCAACAAAACAGTTCTTTCCGTTGGCATATTCGCGGCACATGCGGGTATGAAACTGGCCGGTCTTGCCAGTGATACCCTGGGTGATCACCTTTGTATTTTTATTGATCAGAATCGACATGGTGAGTTCTCCCTGGACTTATGCTTTTTTGGTGGCGTCAACGACACGCTGTGCGGCCTCGGCCATAGTGTCGGCGGTGATGATTGGTAGACCAGATTCAGCGAGAATCTTCTTACCGAGGTCTTCATTGGTACCCTTCATGCGCACCACCAGCGGCACCTTTAGACCGACTGCACGGGAGGCCGCAACCACACCCTCTGCGATGACATCGCAGCGCATGATCCCACCGAAGATGTTCACAAGGATTGCTTTTACCTTCGGGTTGCCGAGCATGATCTTGAAGGCCTCGGTAACCTTTTCGGTGGTGGCGCCACCACCGACATCGAGAAAGTTGGCGGGCTCGGCGCCGTAAAGCTTGATGGTGTCCATGGTGGCCATGGCCAGACCCGCACCATTGACCAGACAGCCGATGTTGCCATCTAACTGAATGTAGGCCAAATCGTATTTTGAGGCCTCAATCTCGGCGGGATCTTCTTCATCGAGATCCCGCATCTCCACGATCTCCGGATGGCGATAAAGCGCATTGGAATCGAAATTCCACTTGGCATCCAGCGCAATCACTTTGCCATCTCCCGTGAGTATTAACGGGTTGATCTCTGCAAGCGAAGCATCCGTTTCCCAGAAGGCCTGATATAGACCCTTTAATACGGCGCGGGCCTGAGGGATCGAAGCGGCTGGTACGCCAATTTTCGCAGCCAGTTCATCGGCCTCGCTATCTTTGAATCCGGCAAGGGGATCCACAAAGACTTTATGAATTTTTTCGGGATGTGTGGCGGCAACCTCTTCAATGTCCATTCCACCTTCGCTGGAGCCCATCACACAGACCCGCTGGCTGACGCGATCAGTCACCACAGCGACATACAGCTCTTTTTTGATGTCGGCACCCTCTTCGATCAGGAGGCGGCGGACCTTTTGTCCCGCAGGGCCGGTCTGATGGGTGACCAGCTGCATGCCCAGGATATTGGAGGCATGGGCCTTTACTTCGTCGAGCGATTTGGCAACCTTCACGCCACCGCCCTTACCCCGGCCACCGGCATGGATCTGGGCCTTGACCACCCAGACCGGCCCGCCCAGCGTTTGTGCGGCTTTGATGGCCTCATCGACAGAAAAACTGGGAATTCCGCGCGGCACGGCAACACCGTACTTGCGCAAGATTTCCTTGCCCTGATATTCGTGGATTTTCATGCTGCTGACTCCCTTTTTTTGGAAATCAGTTTAGCACGCAGCACCCGGGATAGCCCTAATGAAACAGGCCTAAGGGCGACCGCTAGCGGCCTTTCTGGGATCGAAGTAGCTGGCTGATCGCTGCGGCCGAAAAGCCCCGTTGGAGCAGAAACCGTTGCTGACGGCCGGCCTCTTCGAGGGTTTCGGGTGGTAGGCCGAATTTTTTCTCCCAGACCTGACGCAGACGATCGGCCTCGGTGAGTTTGAGCCCCTCAAGCGTAGTGCTGGCCACGGTGCCGGAGACACCTTTTTGCTGAAGCTCTTTTTTGACACGAGCAAGTCCGTAACGCGCCCCTCGAGTTCGTGCAACCGACTCTGCGAAGCGATGATCGGAAAGCAGACCTTCTTGCTCGAGCGCATCGAGTACCGCCTCCAGCGACTCGGGAGATTCGGCTGACGAAGAAAATTTCTGAAAAAGCTCCTGACGGGAGTGCTCCCTTCGGGCAAGGGCAGCGATTGCCCGTGCCCGAAGGGACGCTGAAGAAAGGGGCTCAGTCTTCTTCTGCAACTGCCTGCGCCTCGCCAGCGGGACGCGCTGTAACACCGAATTTCTCGCGTAATTTGTTTTCGATCTCGAGGGCCATTTCAGGGTTCTGACGCAGGAACTCGCGGACATTGTCCTTGCCTTGGCCGATGCGTTCACCGTTATAGCTGTACCAGGCACCCGATTTTTCAATGATGTCGCTCTCGGCACCGAGATCAATAATTTCACCTTCACGCGAGATGCCCTCGCCATAAAGAATATCGAAGGTCGCCGCTTTAAACGGTGGCGCAACTTTATTTTTAACGACCTTCACCTTGGTTTCAGAGCCGGTGACCTCCTCACCCTTTTTGATGGAGCCCACGCGACGGATATCCAGACGCACCGAGGAATAGAACTTCAACGCATTGCCGCCGGTGGTGGTCTCGGGGTTGCCAAACATCACGCCAATCTTCATGCGAATCTGGTTGATAAAGATCACCAGCGTATTGGTGCGATTGATGGTACCCGTAAGTTTGCGCAAGGCCTGAGACATGAGGCGGGCCTGTAAACCTGGCAGGGAATCGCCCATCTCACCCTCGATTTCGGCCTTGGGGGTAAGCGCAGCCACCGAATCCACCACGATCAGATCGACCGACCCCGAACGCACCAGCGCATCCACGATTTCAAGGGCCTGCTCACCCGTGTCGGGCTGGGATATCAGCAGCTCTGAGAGGTTCACACCGAGCTTTTGCGCGTATTGTGTATCGAGGGCATGCTCAGCATCGACAAAAGCGCAGGTGCCGCCAATTTTTTGCATCTCGGCGATGACCTGAAGCGTGAGGGTGGTTTTGCCAGATGATTCCGGGCCATAAATTTCCACTACCCGGCCCCGTGGCAGGCCGCCAACGCCAAGGGCCAAGTCCAGGCCAAGGGAACCGGTCGAGACCACCTGAATATCGGGCGGGGCGACGTTCTCGCCCATGCGCATGATGGAGCCCTTGCCGAACTGCTTTTCGATCTGGGACAGGGCAGCCTGGAGAGCTTTGGCCTTTTCGGCACGGTTTTTGGAGTCTTGTTTGTCTTGCATGGGAATCCTTTGGCTTGAGAGTGTGCGAATTTAATTAAGCGGCGTGAAAACAGGCTCATTTCGGAGCGGCCGGGCAATGGAAAAATATTACTGTATATAAAAACAGGCTACAAGCAGTTTTTTGATTCTAGAAAGCCAGTGGGCGGCTGACCATCCACAAAAAGACCTAGACCCGATGGCGAACGCCATTGCTGGGCGTCTTACAGAGCCTGGCAAATAGTCCCTGCAGGGCCCAGGCGCAGGCCTGCCGCTGGATCTCAGCACGGTCACCCCGGAAGCATCGGCGTTCGGTCTCGACCCCCTGGGGGCCCGCCCAGCCGAAACAGACGGTGCCCACTGGCTTGCCCGGTTGGCCGCCCTGCGGGCCTGCGATGCCCGTCACGGCAAAGGCAAACAAGCCCTCGGGCACATGCCGTAGCGGACCCGCTAACAGCCGACGGTGCTGGCGGCGCATGCCTTCGGCCATCTCTGCGGCGGTCTCAACGCTGACCGCCCCATGCTGACGCAGGATGGTTTCCCGGACCGCAAGCAGTCCGGATTTCACCTCGTTGGCATAGCTCACTACCCCACCATCAAACCAACGGCTCGACCCCGCGATTGCGGTGATCCAGTGGCTCGCGAGGCCGCCCGTACAAGACTCTGCAGCCATCAGTCGGGCGTTCAACCGAACCAGCCCAAACCCGATAGCAAGACCATGCAACAGCGCTTCGCGATCGGGCAGAGATGATGCGTCAGTCGGCATCAGAACCACCAATCCCCGGCAATGTGGGCCAATCGCAGCAGTACGGCGCAGGCCAATAGGGTGTATGCCGCAGCCACCAGATCATCAAGCATCACGCCCCAACCATCCCGGCTGAGTCGATCAATGGCCCGGATTGGCGGCGGTTTCACAATGTCGAAGAATCGAAACAGAAGAAAACCAACACCCTCAATGAGCCACTCCGGCACATTCCCCATGGCATGAATGCCAGCGGGATCGCTGGCCTTGGGCAAGATCCACAGCACCAGCCAAAACGCGATGATTTCATCCCAGACCATAGAAGATGCATCCACCTGCCCCATCGCACGGCCCGTTCTTGTGCAGGCCACAATGCCAAGCCCAAATCCCCCGATGATCAAGATCGCCCAGGCGAGATCCGTCATCAACGGATCAATCATCAAAAAAATCACCCAGGCCCAGAGCGTAGCGATGGTCCCTGGCGCATAAGGAAACAGCCCGCAGCCGAAGCCGAACGACACCAGATGTGCGGGATGCGAGAGCAGCCTCACCGCTGGTGCAGAGACATCTTGCCCCTGAGCCTTGGGACGATTAGAAATGTCTGAATCCGCCATTGTGGAGTCGTTGCTGCCAATCCGCAGCAAGCGGTTGGCCTTGGGCATCACGCCAATCGATCCCAAAAGTTTCGCTGGATGCAACACTTCCAATCTTGGTCAACGCGAGCCCCAGATGCCGACCAATATCACGAATGTTGGACTGCTCGTGTGGCGATGCCCCAAATAACAATTCGTATTCATCACCGCCTGTAATCGCGATGCAGACAGCCTCGTGATCATCGCGCTGCCTTGCCGAAACGGCCTGGCGAAGCCGTGGACCGATCGGCACATCCTGCCAGCACAGTGTAGCCATGAGTTGGGCAGGCGCCCTGCTGCGGCCCGCTGCGCCGTGAAGCAAGTGCATCACCTCGGATTGGAGGCCATCGGAAATATCAATTACAGCGGTAGCAAGGCCCCGCAGGCGCAGGCCAAGGGCAATCCTCGGCTGGGGCCAGTCCAGTTTTGGATCGGTCGATTTCAACGTCACTGCATATGCTGCATCACCCAGGTGTCCCGACACCCAGAGATCATCACCAGCCTGCAGCCCATCGCGGCGCAATGCGCTACCTTTGGGCACCGCACCCAGCACCGTGACCGAGAAGACCTCGGCCCCGCCCTGAGGCACTGCAGTGGTATCACCGCCGATCAGCGGACACTCAGCCTCACGCGATAAAGCAAAGAGTCCATCAAGAAAGGAAGTGATCCACTGCGTCCGGATCTCGCGCAGGCCAGCCGACAGCGTGAAGCCCAGAGGACGTGCACCCATCGCGGCAAGATCCGAAAGGTTTACGGCCAACACCTTATGGCCCAGAGCGCGCGGATCAACATCCGGGAAATAGTGGCGGCCCTCGATCAGCATGTCGCTGGCCACCGCTACCTGCTCTGCCGCATCCAGTGGCGGCATGAGCGCAGCGTCGTCGCCAATGCCGAGGGCCAATGGATGCCGATAAAAAGGCTGGCCTTGGGCAGCCTGGGACCTCAGAAACTGGTCAATAAACTCAAACTCGCCGAGGCTAGCCATGAGGTCGCAACTGCGGCGCTAATTTATCCAACACGCCATTGATGTATTTATGGCCATCGGTGCCGCCAAAAGCCTTACCCAACTCAATGGCCTCGTTGATAACAACGCGGAAAGGGACTTCCGGCACATGCGCAAGTTCATAAGTGGCGAGCAACAAAATAGCGTGCTCCACCGGCGAAAGCTCCCCAATCGGGCGATCACACTGAGCCGAAAACACCTCACGCAAACGCGCACTGTCACCGATCACGCCATGCAGAAGACGATCAAAATACTCCTGATCGCATCGACTGTAGGCCTCCTGTTCACGCAGAAACGCATCGATGGCGCCAGCATCCTCGCCCGAGACAAGCCACTGATACAGGCCCTGCACTGTCAGGCTGCGCGAGGCGCGACGGGTGCCCCTCGGGGTCCGATCGGAGCGACTAGTCGTCATCGCCGCTGGACTGGTCATCAATAGAGAAGAGCAGATTGGCCATCTCGACCGCAACACGGGCGCAATCGCGGCCTTTTTCTTCGGCTCTCGCCATGGCCTGAGCGTCATTTTCAGTAGTGAGGACACCATTGGCAATCGGAATGTGGAACTCCAATGCAACGCGTGAAATACCTGCAGCGGATTCGTTAGAAACCACTTCGAAGTGATAAGTCTCGCCGCGGATCACCGCGCCCAAGGCGATCAGAGCATCAAAGTGACCGGTCTCGGCGAGCTGCGACAGCGTGAGCGGGATTTCAAGAGCACCAGGCACTGTCACCACCAGAATGTCCGCCCCATCCACGCCAAGCGAGCCCAGTTCCCGCACGCACGCTTCACGCTGCAGCATGCCCACGGATTCGTTGAATCGCGCCTGCACGATGGCAATCCGCAGTCCCTCGCCCGCCAGATCGACTTTCATTTCATTCATTGGTTTCTCCGCCACGATATCCCGTTACCTCCAAGCCAAACCCCATCATGCTTGGCATTTTTCTCGGCTGCGACAAGAGCAACATCTTGCCCACGCCGAGATCCCTGAGAATTGCCGCACCAAGGCCGTAATTACGCAACTGGCTGCTCGCGCCAGCAAGAGCGGAGGCTGCAGGTCGACTCGTTTCAGCACCAAGGGCCATGGTTTTTTCCAGAATCACTTCGGCTGAAGGCGCGCAATTCAGCAACACCACAATACCCTCGCCGTGCCTGCGAACTTCTTGCAGCGCCTGGGAAAGACTCCAACTATGCACAGTGCGGCGTGTCTCGATCGCATCCAACACAGTAAAAGGTTCGTGGACCCTGACCAGACACTCGCGCTCAGGACTCGGACTGCCCATCACCAGGGCCAGATGCGGCTGACGGGCCGCGCCATCCTGATACACCACCAATCGAAACACACCATGCGCGGTCTCGACATCACGCTCGGAGAGACGCGCAACCAGGCTCTCATTGGCGCTGCGGTATTTGATCAGGTCCGCAATCGTGCCGATTTTTAATCCATGGGTCTTGGCGAAATCAACCAGGTCTGGAAGCCGGGCCATCTCTCCATCGTCCTTGAGTACCTCGCAAATCACTGCTGCAGGCTCAAGGCCCGCCAATGCGGCAAGATCACAGCCCGCCTCGGTATGACCGGCTCTTGCCAGAACACCACCGGGCTGAGCCATGAGGGGAAAGATGTGGCCGGGCTGTACCAGATCATGAGGACGCGCATCTTTGGCCACTGCAGCGGCAATTGTGGTGGCGCGATCAGCAGCACTGATGCCCGTAGTGACCCCCTGTGCGGCCTCAATTGAGACCGTAAAGGCGGTGCCATGGGATGAGCGGTTATCACTCACCATCAGCGAGAGATTGAGCTGACGGCAACGCGCTTCAGTGAGCGTCAGACAAATCAGTCCGCGGCCATGCTTGGCCATGAAATTGATTGCATCGGGCGTGACGCACGATGCCGCCATCACCAGATCGCCTTCGTTCTCGCGATCCTCGTCATCGACAAGTACAACCATGCGCCCCGAGCGAATCTCGGCAATCAGTTCAGCGGCATCGGATAAATAACGTGTGGGCATGGCTTATTGGACCTGATGAATGCGCTGGAGTATGCGCTCAACCTGCTTGGCCAGTTGATCAACCTCGATATTGAGTCGATCCCCAGGCTGTCGCAGATTTAACGTGGTGGATTGCCAGGTATGCGGAATCAGGTTGATTGAAATGTCGCAGCCCTGATCATGATCCTGCACCGCATTCACAGTCAGGCTCACGCCATCCAGCGCAATGGACCCCTTCTCGCTGACATAGGCCGATAGGGCCGCGGGCAACGTCACCAAAAGCTGATGGGATTCACCGATCTGGACAATTGCCTTGATCACTCCCGTGCCATCCACATGGCCACTCACCATATGGCCACCAAAACGATCGCTCGCTCGCATCGCCTTCTCCAGGTTTACCGGACCGGGCTGATCCAGGCCTGTGGTGCGGCTGAGGCTCTCGCGCGAGACATCCACCTGAAATGATTCAGCATCCTGGGCAATCACCGTCATGCAGGCACCATTCATCGCAATCGAGTCACCGATGCGCATATCGCTATTGTCCAGCCCACCGAAGGCCACGGTTAAGCGCAGACCGAAGCCACCCTCTGCCCAAGCCACCTGGGCCGGTTCCACTGAAACAATTCTGCCAATCGCCTGAACGATTCCCGTAAACATATCTGGAGTCTAGCCTTGGGGTCAGGTTTTCACCAGACGAAGCCGCAGGGCATCGCCGACCTGGGACTGCTCTTTCCATCGCCAGCGGGGCGCATCCTCAATACGCGACCATGGACCAACCTCCGCGGCGACAGGCAGGCCCTCGCCAAGAAACAACGGGGCGACATACATCAGCCATTCATCAATCAAGCCCAATCGCATCATCGTGCCAGTGAGCCGCGCGCCACCCTCGACATGGATCTCGTTGCAATCTCGCAATGCCAGATCCTGAATCAGGGCCGACAGGTCAAGCTTGCCCTCGGGCGTCTCCCTGGGCAGAGAGATGACTTCAACGCCGCGATCCCGAAGGGCCTGATGCTTATCACGATAAGCAGGCAGGTCCAGATCAACACAGACCGCCAACAAGGCATTGCCGCCCGATAGCACCCTGGCCTGCAGATCAATCTCAAATCGGGTGTCAACCACCACGCGCAGCGGCTGACGCGTTACCTCAACGGCGCGAACGGTCATCTGAGGATCGTCCTTGCGCACAGTGCCGATGCCCGTAAGCACAGCGCACGCGCGCGCACGCCAAGCATGGCCGTCCGCACGCGCGGATTCGCCCGTGATCCATTGACTGGTGCCGTCGGGAAGCGCCGTGCGGCCATCCAGCGACATGGCTGTCTTGGCACGGACCCAGGGCAATCCCGCCGTCATGCGCTTGATGAAACCAGGATTTAATTCGGCAGCCTCCTCCGCAAACAGGCCGCAGCGGACATCAATGCCCGCATCGCGCAACAGTTGCATGCCCCTGCCCGATACGCGCGGATTCGGATCCTGCATCGCCACGATCACACGGGCAATGCCGGCTTCTCTCATCATTTCTGCACAGGGAGGCGTGCGGCCGAAATGGCTGCAGGGTTCAAGCGTGATATAGGCTGTTGCGCCCACAGCGCGATGGCTACCCGCCTGACCGATCGCGATCGCCTCGGCATGCGGCTCGCCAGCACGAACATGCCAGCCCTGGCCCACCACTTCCCCGCCCTTGACCAGCACACAGCCCACCCGAGGATTGGGCGTGGTCGTGTTCATGCCCAAGGCGGCGAGCCCCAGCGCCTGACGCATGAAGTGTTCATCTTGCGGGCTATACATTTAATTCTTTTTGCCAGTGCTACGCTTGGCGGCGGTTCGCGGGCTGACTTCTGCGACCAACTCCTGAAATTCGGCCACATCCTGAAAGCTTCGATACACAGAAGCAAACCGCACATAGGCCACTTTATCCAGCTTTTTTAGCTCGACCATCACAAGCTCACCAATAC
>VERJ01000041.1 GCA_018882795.1 Burkholderiaceae bacterium
ATCTCGTGTGGCCAACGCAGCAACGGCGCCGATTGCTCTCCCGCCGCAAACTGCAAGGCCAGGCCCTTGGCAAGCCACACGAGCCCTTCGCCAGACAGGGGTGCGCCGAGATGCTGCTGCATGCTTTGTGCAGCACTGCCAAGCCCCGACATTGGTGTTGCAAGGATCACCAGGCCGTGCA
This sequence comes from Burkholderiaceae bacterium, assembly GCA_018882795.1. Taxonomy (GTDB): domain Bacteria; phylum Pseudomonadota; class Gammaproteobacteria; order Burkholderiales; family Burkholderiaceae_A; genus Lacustribacter. The sequence continues at coordinate 182 of VERJ01000041.1, forward strand.
CGGGCGCTTGCGGATGCTGCTCGCGGTGTTGCTCTGAACGCTTGCGCCATTGGGTATAGGCGTAAGCCTGATCGGCCAGCACCTCCAACTGCGAAGGCAGCATGATGGCGGGAAGATATTTTTTATTTTCCCGACTCTGCGCCATCTGCTGCATCTGGGCCGCATCACGGCCCCACAGCATCACCGTGCCTGCGGGTGATCTGCCCGCCAGATGGGCCGCCACTGCTGTTCCCCAGGCGCCCGCACCGATCACGAGCGTGGGCAGCAGAACCTGGGCTGATGCCATGTCTTATTGGGTCGGCAATATCAGGCCGCTATCTGCAGATGATGTCCGCGTGGCCTGCTGGGCAACCCGCTGCTGATAGAAAGCTTCCCAGTTGAGCTCGGCCAAGTGGACCGGAGGAAAGCTGGCCCGCTGAATCGCATCAGCAATATTGGCCCGAAGATAGGGATAGATGATGCTTGGACAAGAGATGCCTTTGAGCAATTCGAGCTGATCCTCGGCAACACCCAAAATCTCAAAGATGCCGGCCTGTGTGGCCTCTACCAGAAAGCCAGTCTTCTCACCCAGTCGACAGGTCACCGTGCAACGCACGCCCACCTCAAAAAGCCCTGGCTGCAGGGTCTTTTCATGGGTATCGATCTGAAATTCGAGCCGTGGCTCTGCCTGGTCAAGAAAAACTGCAGGCGCATCAGGAATCTCCAACGACAGATCTTTTAGATACACGCGTTGAAGATTGAACTGGGGGCCGCTTGACTGGGCAGCGGCTGCGCTATCGACTTGCGTCATGGAGAGGCTTTCTGCGGATCAATCCGCCAGTAGGGGCAGCAGACCACCGTCGCGGTCCAATGCTGCCAGGTCATCGAAACCGCCAACATGACGATCACCAATGAAAATCTGCGGCACCGTGCGACGGCCTGTCTTGGCGATCATGGCATCGCGTTGTGCCGGGTCCATATCGATACGAATCTTTTCAATCTCGTTCACGCCACGCTGCTTGAGCAGCATCTCAGCACGCTGACAATAAGGGCAGACCGCAGTGCTGTACATGATGACTTTTGGCATGACCCATTAACTCCTTTTGGAGACCGGCAGGCCCGCCTGTTGCCAGGCATCAAACCCGCCTTCAAGATTGAACACCGATTCAACACCTGCTTTTTTTAGCTGCCGCCCAGCCTTGGCGCCACGCCAGCCGCTTTGACACATCAGAATGACCGGTGCCTGGCCCTTGCCATGCTGAATGCGTTTCTTAATGTCTTCAGTCTGCGCGCCAAGGGCGCTCAACGGAATATGCAAGGCCTGCGGAGCCGAGCCTTTTGCAACCTCGGCCGGCTCACGGATATCGATCAGTAAGGCATTTTGCGAGTTCAACATCTGGGTGGCCCCCAGCGTGTTGATCACACGGGCACCCGAGCCGCGCGTGACCATGGGCCACACCAATAAGGCGCCACTCAGAAATGCAGCAGCAATCAAAATAATGTTGTCGGTAATGAATTGCACAGAGTCCCCTTGGCCGATCTTGAATCGGCATCAGCAGCCGAAATTATAGAATGTGGCCCATGAGCAAAACCTTTTCCCTTGTTTTACTGCGCCACGGCCAGAGCCAGTGGAATCTCGAAAATCGTTTTACCGGCTGGGTGGATGTGGACCTGACCGGCCAGGGCCGAGAGGAAGCCAAAGCTGCGGGTGAACTGCTGAAATCCAAGGGCTACCAGTTCGATCGCGCCTACACGTCAGTGCTCAAACGAGCCATTCGCACCCTGTGGATTACCCTGGACAGCCTGGACCAGATGTGGATTCCAGTGCACAACGAATGGCGGCTCAATGAGCGCCACTACGGGGCACTGACCGGCCTAAACAAGGCCGAGACCGCTGCCAAGTACGGCGAGGAGCAGGTGCTGAAATGGCGCCGCGCCTATGACATCCGGCCAGACGCCCTGACCCCGAACCACGAATTCTGGCCGGGCCGGGATCCCCGCTATTCGGGTATTGATGCCAATCTGCTGCCGGCCACCGAGTGCCTGAAAGACACCATTGAGCGCGTGATTCCGGTCTGGGAAAAGAGCATCGCCCCCCAGGTGAAGGCTGGCCAGCGCATTCTGATCTCGGCCCATGGCAACTCGATCCGGGCCCTGATCAAATACCTGGAGCAGATGTCGGAATCAGAGATCCTGGCCCTGAATATCCCCACCGCCCAGCCGCTTGTCATTCGGCTCGACGATCAGCTCAGGTTCATTGGCCGCGAGTATCTTGCCGACCCCGCCACCATCGAGGCAGCGCTCCTTGCGGTGGCCAACCAAGGCAAGGCAAAAACCGCCTAAACTTTTCTGCATTCGGGTAGCCTAATGCTGCCAATATCTTTTTTGCCCCCAGCGGGCCAGAGGGTCTCTATGTCCAAAAAGTTGCAGATCACAGGCTGGATTGCCGTTGGGCTGGTCAGCGGCGTGCTGTTCAGCATGGGCTTTCAGGCCGTCGCACAACGCGACACCCGCGCATCCCTGCCGATCGAGGGGCTCAGACAGTTCGCCGATGTCTATGGCGCCATCAAGGCCAACTATGTCGAGTCGGTGGAAGACAAAAAACTCATCACTGAGGCCATCAGCGGCATGCTCACGGGGCTGGACCCGCACTCTTCTTATCTTGATGCCGATGCATTCAAGGAACTGCAGGAGGGCACGCAGGGCGAATTCGGCGGCCTGGGCCTGGAGGTCGGCACCGAAGATGGTTTTGTACGGGTGGTGTCACCGATTGAAGGCACCCCCGCAGAGAAAGCCGGTGTGAAGGCGGGCGACCTGATCATCAAAATTGATGAGAAAGCCACCAAGGGTCTGGCCTTAAATGATGCCGTGAAATTGATGCGCGGCAAGCCCAAAACATCCGTGACCCTCACCATCAGTCGTAAGGGCCAGACCAAACCATTGGTCTTCACCATCGTGCGCGACATCATTCAGATCCAAAGCGTGCGCTCCAAGATGCTGGAGCCAGGCTTTGGCTATCTCCGCATCACCCAGTTCCAGGAACACACTGTGGAAAATCTGGTGAAGCATTTCAATCAGCTTGCCCAACAGGGTCCGCTGAATGCCCTGGTGCTGGATCTGCGCAATGATCCGGGTGGCCTCCTCACCGGCGCCATTGGTGTCTCGGCAGCGTTTCTGCCGGAAAAAGTACTGGTGGTCTCCACCGATGGCCGCCAGGAAGATGCGAAACGCAAATATCACGCCACAGTCAACGATTACTACCGCTCAGGCCGCGACGATCCTCTGGCCAAGCTCTCGCCGCTCGCAAAGACTGTGCCCATGGTGGTGCTCGTCAATAGCGGCTCCGCATCAGCCTCTGAGATTGTGGCCGGCGCACTGCAGGATCACCAACGGGCAAAAATTCTCGGCACGCAGACCTTTGGTAAAGGGTCCGTGCAGACCATTCTGCCGCTCACCAGTAACACCGCAATTAAGCTCACCACGGCCCGCTACTTCACGCCCAAGGGCCAGTCGATCCAGGCAAAAGGCATCGCACCGGATCTGTGGGTCGAGGAGACTGCTGATGGTGCGGTCGTGGATCGTCTTCGGGTGCGGGAGGCCGATCTCAACCGGCATCTCTCGGGCCGCGATGCGCCCGCCAAAGGTGCCGAGCCCGAGAAAGCCAAGCCTAATCAAAAGACTGATCAGCGCAGCAACGGCGATGGGCCAGGAAAAGACATCAAACCCATTGAATTCGGCAGCGCGGATGATTACCAGCTGCAGCAGGCACTCAACCACCTGAAGGGCAAGCCCGTCGCCACCTCGGCACGACCCGACAATGGCTGACCAGGAGGCACTGCGGCACAGCCGACACGCCCTGCTCGATGGCATTGATGACGAGGGTGTGCAGGCCATCCAGTCTTCCCGAATATTGATCATCGGGGCAGGTGGCCTGGGCTGCCCCGCCGCCACCTACCTCACGGCCTGCGGCATCGGCACCCTGCATTGGGTGGACGGCGACCAGGTGGATGCAACCAACCTTGCACGCCAGACCCTCTTTGGCCCTAATGACATTGGATCCCCAAAAGTCTTGGCAGGCCAGAAGGCACTTGAACGCCTCAACCCAAATGTCCACTACATCCCAGAGGCGCGATTCGCTGATGAGGACTTCCTAAATCAGGCCGTGCCGCTGGCCGATGTGGTGCTCGACTGCACGGATCAATGGGCCATGCGGCAATTGATCAATGCCTGCTGTGTTGCACACCATCGGCCGCTTGTCAGTGCGGCCGCAATCGAGTGGTCAGGCCAGCTCATGGCCATTGATCCTGCGGTGCCGGAGCAGGCCTGCTATGCCTGCGTATTTGATCCCAAGACCGAGCCAATGGCGCACGCTTGCGGTGCCTATGGCGTGCTATCGCCCATGGTGGGGGCCATGGGCTGCCTGCAGGCCGCAGAGGCATTGAAGATCCTGGTGCGGCGTGGGCACACAGGCTCATCACTCGGGGCGCAAACCCAGCGACTCACCCTGCTGGATATGAGGCAGGGCAGTTGGCAGCAACTGAATATCTCACGCAATCCACATTGCCCAGTCTGCGCCAAAGCCGCGTGAGCCCCATGCCTGTGGACTCCCAGCGGTGCGGATCAAACGGGAACTAGGGAAACAGAAACTGGGTGGCCGTATCGGCGGATTCGGAAGGGCGCTTACGAAAACCGCTTTTGGCAAACTGCAGCCAACGGCCCTGAACATAGGCCATGGCGAGCGCCGATTGCACCGCAGGGTCCAGCGCGCCCGCTGAGGACTGCGCCTCAGCCCGCTGCAGCCGGGCGCACTGCCGCAGGGATGCCTCGACACGATCCAGCAGCTGGTTCACACGGGTCTGCAGCCGCCCATCCTCGTTGACGATCGCATCCCCTATCAGCACGCGCGTCATGCCGGGATTTTTCTCCGCAAAACCCAACAACATCAACATGATCTCCCGTGCCCGCGCAGATGGCGTGCCAGGCCGCGACTCGATCTGATTGATCAGGGAAAAAATTGTTTCTTCAATGAAATCCAGCAGCCCCTCGAACATCTGTGCCTTGCTGGCGAAATGCCGATAGAGCGCCGCTTCTGAGAGCGATAGCTTCGCTGCTAACGCAGCCGTGGTGACTTTTTCCGCAGCGCCTTCCTGGAGCATGGCCGCAATGGTCTGAAGAATCTGCAGACGCCGCTCGCCCGGTTTGGGCCGTTTTCTTAACGGTCGTTGATCCGATGACTGGGATGTCTCTTCCATGCTTTGCACGATATTTTTTATAGTTTGTGCTGACTTCTCAGCAGCCTGGCAAGAGAGTTTACTTGAAGCCGTACATAACTTGGGCGCCGAACCGCCATCGGTCGGCGCAGCTGCCGGGCCTGGAGCAGGGATGTTTTCGATGCCCAGATTCTTGTGGTCTTGATTCCGAGACGGTGTGCCGCACGCAGATTGTCGTCGTGATCATCAATGAATCGGATCTGATGTGCCGGTCGGCCAGAGCGTCGCAGCAGATGACGCATCAGCAACATGGAGGGTTTGGGTCTAAAACGGCCACACAGCACCATATCCTCGATGGTGATCAGACGGTCAAAGCTGTTGTGCAAGCCCAGCAATTCAAGCACCTGTTCGGCATATATTCTTGGCGCATTGGTCAGCAGCCAACGCTCGCCTTTGAGTCGGTCAATACGCTGCCGCTCACCCCGGACGCGGCCAACGAAATCAGGCAGGTCGTGATTGGGATGGGTGCTGGCCAAAAAATCATGTGGATCAATGTTGTGGTGCCGAACCAAGCCCAGCAGGGTTGCGCCATAGCGATGCCAATAGGCCTGCCGCAGGGCGCTGGCGTCGGACTCGCTGAGCCCCAACTTTGCCGCTACATAGCCGGTCATGCGGCGATTGATCTCGCCCATCACCCGCCATGAGGCGTCATAGAGTGTGTTATCAAGATCGATCAGCCAGAGTGGCCGATGGGTGGATTTCAATGCGAGCGGATCATGGTGCCCACGCCTTCGCTGGTGAGAATCTCCAGCAGCAGGCAGTGCGGCACACGGCCGTCAACAATGTGGACTGATTGGACACCACTGCGGGCGGCCTCCAACGCCGAAGAGATCTTGGGCAGCATGCCGCCAGAGATAGTGCCGTCGGCAAACAGTGCATCGATCTGACGGGCACTCAACCCAGTGAGCAATTTCCCGTTTTTATCCAGCACGCCTGGCGTGTTGGTCATGAGAATCAATTTTTCAGCCTTCAGAATCTCGGCGATTTTTCCTGCGACAAGATCCGCATTGATGTTGTAAGTCTCGCCTTCTTCGCCAGAACCAATCGGTGCAATCACGGGCACAAATCCGCTGGCAAGTAGCGAATGAATGATTGCCGGATCAACCGAATCGATCTCACCCACATGGCCCAGGTCCAGCACCTGTTCGGAGCCGGCATCGGCTTTGACCATCATCTTGCGGGCACGGATTAACCCGCCGTCCTGGCCGGTCAGTCCCACCGCCTTGCCGCCCGCGTGATTGATGAGTTCAACAATTTCTTTGTTGACCTGACCAGCAAGCACCATTTCAACAATGTCCATGGTCTCGGTATCGGTCACCCGCATGCCCTGGATAAATTCGCCCTTCTTGCCAACCTTGGAGAGCAGGGATTCAATCTGCGGGCCGCCCCCGTGCACCACTACCGGCAGAATGCCCACCAGGCGCAACAAAATAATGTCGCGGGCGAAAGACTGCTTCAGGTGCTCCTCGGTCATGGCATTGCCGCCATATTTGATGACAATGGTCTTGCCATGAAAGCGGCGAATATAGGGCAAGGCCTCGGCCAGAACCGCGGCTTTCATTTCAGCGTCAGGCGACGCAGGCTGTGATGTTGAGGGTTCGCTCATTGCGCTGCCAATTCCAAAAGATGATCTACACTTCGCTGAATTGTAAGCACGCTCACCCCTCTTGAAAAAACTATTTGCTGCATTCCTTCGTCATGGGCCCTGGCCCCTGCGTATTCGCGCATTAAAAGAGCCTGAAAACGCCGCTACGACGATCACGGCAATCAGCCTGGTTGGACTGTTGATCGGCGTGCAAACCGCCGCCATCTTTTTACTGACGAGCATGTTGCTGCCCATGCGGATCGCCCTGCTGATCAGCCTGTGCGCGGGGCTGGCGGCCAACATGCCCAGACCCGCTGCGGGGCTGACACAGCCTGCGCTCTCGGGAAAATCGGCCCTGGCGCTGGGCCTCCTGATGCTGATTAAACTCGAGGCCCTCTCGGAAATCGAACACGAGTGGAGTGCAATCATCCTGATCTGCAGCACCGTCTGGGCACGTTGCGCCTCGCTGGCCGCCCGGTCCGATCCCATCACCAATCTCGCTACCGCCCCGATGGGATCGCGCCTGATCTGTTTGCTGATCGGTACGGCGCCAATGATTTTTTTTGGCGTCTGGCCCGAACCCGCCTGGGGCCTATGGGTGGCCGGACTGGCGGCCTTGCTGGTGGGCCGCCTGCTGCGGCCTTCCGGCTGGGCCGCACCCCTGATCGTGCGATGGGTCGCAGCTGAAACGGTCTATTGTCTTTCGGTGGTGCTTCTGATGAGTGCCGCGGCCCTGGCCGAATTCACCGACAGCGAAGCCGCCGACTCTTAAACAGGCATCCAGCAGTCCCGCAGCACACAGCCGTGGTCAGTCGCCAAACTGGCGTTGACGGAGTTCCCTGCGTTGCTGGGCCTCTATGGACAGGGTGGCGGTGGGCCGTGCCAAGAGCCGTTTTAAACCAATGGGTTCACCGGTCTCTTCACAGTAACCGTACTCTCCGGATTCAATGCGGGCCAGGGCCTGCTGGACTTTTTTAATCAGCTTGCGCTCGCGATCCCGGGTGCGCAGCTCCAAGGCGTGTTCTTCCTCAATCGTGGCCCGGTCGGCAGGATCGGGCACCAGGACTGTCTCGCGCAGATGCTCGGTGGTCTCACCCGCATTGGCCCGCAGCTCGGCCTCAAGGCCCTGAAGTTTGCGCTTGAAAAAGTCAAGCTGCGCCGGGCTCATGTACTCGGCAGCTGACTGGGCCAGCAGCTCTTTTTCAGAATCAATCGATTTGAATGACACGGTTGACATGGCCAACAACTTCCTTCCTGATCATCGAGACATCACAGACGGTCCCGCCAGTTTCATCCTGGCGCAAACTGAATGCCCCATGTTTGAGATACTTCAAACAAGACACTGTTCTAGGCCCCGGATGATTGTATCGCGCGGCAGTTTCCGGCCAATGAAGACCAGCTTGGATTGCCGCGCCTCGCCTTGCTGCCAGGGCCGGCCAACATCGCCACCCATCAACATGTGGACCCCCTGGAACACCATTTGGTTGTCACTGCCTTTAATCCACAGCACCCCTTTGTAGCGCAGCAGCTGGGGCCCATAGGCCTGAGATACCGCACTCATGAACCCCTCAAACCGGTCAGAATCAAAGGGCCGGGTGGATTTGAATACAAAAGAATGCACATCATCAATGTGGCTATGGCCTGCCTCGGCATCCAGAAAGGCAGGGTCAATCTCCAAGGCTGCATTCAGATTAAAACCCCGGATATCGAGGATCTGCTGCAGGGGTGTCTGGCCGAAATGAACGAGATCAACACCTGCCCGGGCGTTCATGCGCAATAGACGGCTGCGCAATGTATCGACCGCAGCCTGATCGACCAGATCGGATTTGGAGATCAAAATACGATCAGCAAAACCCACCTGAGCCTGAGCCTCGGCATGCTGCGTGAGCTGATCAGGGCCATGGCGGGCATCCACAATCGTGATGACCGCATCCAGCATGTAACGCTCGGCGACATCGTCATCCACAAAAAAAGTCTGTGCGACCGGGCCAGGCTCAGCCAGGCCCGTGGTCTCAATGATCACGCGATCAAATTGGATTGCACCTGATCGGCGTCGCTCCCACAGACTGCCCAGCATCTCAATCAGATCGCCGCGCACCGTACAGCAGATGCAGCCATTGTTCATCTCGACAATGCGCTCTTTGGTGTCCTCAAATAGCAGTTCGTTATCAATGCTCTCTTCGCCGAACTCGTTTTCAATCACGGCGATACGTTCACCATGGGGCTCGCTGAGAATACGTTTGAGCAGCGTGGTCTTGCCCGCGCCAAGAAAGCCCGTCAGGATCGTGACGGGAATAGGGGTCGGCGGCGTCTGCGACGCGACAGGTGCTGACATTGAAAACTCCTGAGTGTTAAGTCTTGGGCGCGGTGCCAGTCTTACGGCGTGCCCGTGGATGGGCCGCATCATAAACCTGTGCCAGCCGCTGAAAATCCAGATGGGTGTAAACCTGTGTCGTTGCGATCTGGGCATGGCCCAGCATCTCCTGCACGGCCCGCAAATCCCCACTGGACTGCAGGACATGGCTGGCAAATGAATGTCGCAGCATATGGGGGTGGACATGGGTGGGCATGCCGGTGGTGATCGCCCGCTGTGCGAACCGGCGCTGCACCGTGCGGCCCGAAAGCCGCCCACCCCGCTGATTGATAAAAAGCGGCGCATTCTCCAGGCCGAAGCCCTGTGCCTGGCGCAGCGCAAGCCAGGCCCGCAGGGCCTCGAGCGCAGGTCTGCCTACTGGAACACTGCGCGATTTGCCACCCTTGCCCACCACAAATACCTCGGCAGCCTGCAGGTCGACCCAGCCAGATCGATCTCCAGCAATCGTGGCAGTGGGCTCGCAATTTAACTGCAGCAACTCCGACAAACGTAGACCGCAGGAATACATCAACTCCAGCATGGCCTGATCCCGGGCCAAGAGAAAACGCTGTGCTGTTGCGGTGGATTCCGCATTCCCCGTGCCAGCATCCACACCGACAAACTGCACAGCCCAATCCGTCGACAATGCCTTGGGCAAGCGTTTCGCGGGTTTGGGTGCGCGCACGCTTTTTGCTGGATTTGCAGGCATGGGCGTGCGTTGGGCAGCCCAATCGAAAAACGAACGCCATGCAGACAACCGCCTTGCGATACTTTTTGCAGACAGCCCCTGGGTGCGCCAGACCGCCACCTGCGAACGTACATCGGCGGCACGGATCTCTTGCAGCGGACGTGTGCCGAATGCGTGCGACAACTTTGCAAGATCGCGCTGATAGCCCTGTACGGTCAATGCTGAATAACGCCGCTCGTGGGCGATCGAATCAAGAAAGCCCGAGATCAGTTCACTTGCCTGTGCCATGCGGCTCTATACATCGGGAAAGCGCAGCACTGGCGATCTCGCTGATACGCTCAAGAAACGACACGCCAAGGTCTGGCGCAAATCGCCTGACATCAGGAGAGCCCATGACCAGCACACCAAATGCCTCGGGTGCTGCACCCACGCGCAGGGGCAAAATTGCTACAGACTGCGCATCGCGGCCAGCCTCAGGCAGGATTCGAGTGGCAGTGGAAATCGTGGTCGGGCCACAGACGGGCGTGCGCAGGCTATCGATCTGCTCGACATAATCGGCGGTGGCGTTTGTGGCCCAATCCTGTTGGGCCATGGCCGACATTGGCCGCCAGATTACAATGCCCACGAGTGGCACACTGAAAACCTGGGCCAGAGAGTCGGCAAGAAAACGGGGCAGGGTTGCCCCATCGGCATGTAGAAAAAGCCCCCGCACCCAGCGTTGCACCGATGCCGAGATGGCATCATTTTCCTGTCCATGACGCAGCAGCTCGGCCAACTTGAGCTCCATGGATTTAATGCGTTCGCGCAGCACCGTGGCCTGCCGCTCCACCAGCGAGATCGCCTGACCTGATTGCGGATGGGGCACATTGATCTCCGCGAGCACATGCGACGCATGATCAAAAAAATCTGGGTGGGCCTTCAGGTAGTCCATCACCTGTTGTGCTGTGAGTGTCGTGCCGACACCCAGGGTGGGTTCTTTTGGATTCACAGTTCCATCACTCCATCGAATACGGGTTCAGCAGGCCCAGTCATCATGACATGGTCATGAGCCTGGCCTGACCATTGAATTGTTAAGAGACCACCACGTGTCTGGACACGAATAGGCTTGGATGGCCGTAGTGCACCCCGAAGGATGCCGGCCACAACCGCCGCACAGGCGCCCGTGCCACAGGCCAGGGTCTCGCCGGCCCCGCGCTCAAACACGCGGATCGATATCGCGGTATCGCTTTCCTGCTCCACAAATCCCACATTGACACGATGTTTGAAACGCGGATGGGATTCACACCAGGCACCAACTTCGGCCACAGGGTGTTGGGCCAAACGATCCACCCATTGGACCGCGTGGGGATTGCCCATGGACACCACGGTTAGCCAAAAACCCGGCTGATCCGGTGGTGTCATTTGCCAGGAATCCGCCTGATGCTCGCGGCGATAAGGCAGCCCCGCGGAATCGAAACCCACATCCGCAGGCGTCAAGCGTGGTGCACCCATATCCACCGTGATCGTGTGATCCGTGTGGATCGTGGGCATGATCACACCGCAGCGGGTTCTGACACGAATGGTGGTTTTATCCGTGAGGCCCTTGTCGCGCACAAAACGCGCAAAACATCGGGCACCGTTGCCGCACTGCTCAACCTCTTGGCCATCGGCATTAAAGATGCGATACACAAAATCAACATCGGGGCCATCGGCCGCCTGCACCAACAGAATCTGATCTGCGCCCACACCAAAGCGCCGATCTGCAATCCGCTGCCACTGGGGTGCAGTCAGCTCTAGGGGCGCACGCGTGGCATCAATCACGACGAAGTCGTTGCCCGCCCCCTGCATTTTTGTGAATGCCAGTCTCATACGGTCAGATTATCCATAGACCGGGGGATCGCCGGGGGGCCGGGTCTTGAATCGGCGATGGGTCCAGAGGTACTGCTCGGGCCGCTCCAGAATCCTGGCCTCAATAAACCGATTCATTTTTTCCACACCCTGCGCAATCGTCTCTACGGCGTCATCGTCCGGGTGCTGCCATCCTGGATAAAAAGTGGCCACATAACCATCGGCTGTCATCTCGGTAACTAGGGGCACGACCACAGCATTAAGCGACCGTGACAGGCGCACCACGCTCGTGACTGTTGCTGCCGGAAGGCCGAAAAAGGAGGCAAAGACCGCATCCCGAGGACCGAAATCCATATCAGGAAGAAAATAGAGCGGCAGGCCGCGCTTGAGCCATCTCACAACGGTAAGAATGCCTTGCTGTCGCGGCACAATCACCGGGTCATTAAATCGCGTGCGTCCCCGAAGGGTCCATTCATTGAGTAGCGGATTAGATTGATTCGAATACATCGAGACAAACCGACACTCAAGCTGAAAACGCAAGCCCCCCGCATCCAGGCCCAGGAAGTGCGGAGCAAGCACAATCACCGGCTGGCCTTCGGCGGCCCGCAAATGCTCAAGGCCATTGAGGGCCACCATCTGCCGGATCTTTTGCGGACTGCCAAACCAGACAGCAAAGCGTTCGATAAATGCTCGGGCATAACACTCAAAGTGCTGCTTCACGATCTGATGCCGTCGCAACTCAGACCACTGCGGAAAACACAGCCGAAGATTGGTCATTGCGATGTGACGTCGGCCTGGACTGAGCCAAAATGCCAGGCACGCCAAGATCCAAATCACGCCGGTGCGCAGAAACCGCGGACCAAATGCAATCCATCGACAACACCACAGGCCGATCCAGGTCGCGATGTGGGTCATGCTTGACTGGCCCTCAAGGGTGATGTGGTCCCACGCGGAATCTTGTAGCGGTTATAGGCCCAGAGATACTGCTCGGGTGCCTGCGCGATCTGCTGCTCTAGTGCGGCATTCATCTGAGCAGCAGCCACCTCAATTGCCACATTCTCGATGGGTGGATCAGGCTGCCAGGCTTGAAGGCTAAGCCGCCATCCCGATTGGGTCCTGACGGTCAGGGCCCAGAAAATTGCAGCACCCGACATCTGTGCCAGCCGAAGCGGCAGCACCATGGTCAACGCTGGCCGATCAAAAAACGGCGCCCAAACACCCTCGCCCTGGGCCGGAACCTGATCGGGCAGCATGCCAACGGCCTCGCCCCTGCGCAGTGCCCGCAGCAACTGACGCACACCGGCCGCATTGGCGGGTGCCGTGGCCAGGCGATCCATAGGCCGCAGTGTTTCCATCAGTCGGCGAAAACTCCGCTGCCGGGCCGGCCGATACAGCACGGTAATGGGCCGCTCTAAAGCAAACACCCGAGGGGAAAGCTCAAATGCACCAAGATGGGGTGTGAGAAGAATCACACCCTGCCCACGATCCAGGACCTCATGGACTTGATCCATGCCAAGCACCATAACCCGGTCAGTCATCGTGGGGTCACACCAGAATTTCGGCAATTCCGTCGCGATCAGGCCCGCATGGCCAATTGCATCCCGCCTCAGGCGGCGGGCAGCCGCAGCGCCACTTACCCCCAGGCGCCCGCTCCGCAGCGCCTGCCGCCAATTCGTCGCCATCATCCTGCGGTAACGGGGCGAGGCAGCCCAGATGGTCCAGCCCAGGGCCAGACCGAGCGCACGCAGCAGCCATAGCGGCAGTCGGGCAATGAGTTTGAACAGCAGAATCATCTGATTTATAGTTAACGCATCGCCGATTTAATTCACAACTTGCGGGGCGATGGACGCAGTGGAAGTTTACGTGCTGTCCAACAAATTCCGCTAAAGCGTCTGCCTTCTGTGAGTCTTCCTGCAGCCGGGCCGAAAACGCTAAGGCGCCGCAGTTTGAGGTTCACTCACCAGGAGGTTTTGTGTCAAAAGAATTTTTCTTCACTTCGGAATCCGTCTCCGAGGGCCATCCCGACAAAGTCGCCGATCAGATTTCCGATGCCATCCTGGATGCCATTCTGGCCCAGGATCCGCGCTCGCGCGTCGCGGCGGAGACCCTGTGCAACACCGGACTCGTGGTGCTGGCCGGGGAAATCACCACCAAGGCCAATGTCGATTACATCCAGGTGGCCCGCAATACACTCAAGCGCATCGGCTACGACAACACCGACTTCGGCATTGATTACAAAGGCTGTGCGGTGCTGGTCGCCTACGACAAGCAGAGCCCGGATATCGCACAAGGTGTCGATAAGGCCCAAGACGACAATCTGGATCAGGGCGCAGGCGATCAAGGCCTGATGTTCGGCTATGCCTGCGATGAAACCCCTGTGCTGATGCCCGCGCCGATTTATTACGCGCATCGGCTCGTGGAACGACAGTCCATGCTGCGTCGTGATGGCCGCCTACCCTGGCTGCGTCCCGATGCCAAAAGCCAGATCACGCTGCGCTATATCGATGGCAAGCCCCACAGCATCGATACGGTGGTGCTCTCCACACAGCATGCGCCCGAGATCACATTAGAGGCGCTTCGCGAGGCGGTGATTGAAGAGATCATCAAGCCAGTCCTGCCTAAGGACCTGATCAAGGGTGAGATCAAATATCTGGTGAACCCCACCGGACGTTTTGTGATCGGTGGCCCGCAGGGTGATTGCGGACTGACCGGGCGCAAGATCATTGTGGATACCTATGGCGGCGCTGCGCCCCATGGTGGTGGCGCATTCTCGGGCAAGGACCCCTCGAAGGTGGACCGCTCGGCCGCCTATGCAGGCCGTTACGTTGCAAAGAACATCGTGGCGGCAGGCCTTGCGAAAAAAGCACTGATTCAGGTCAGCTATGCGATCGGCGTTGCACGGCCGACTTCTGTGATGGTCACCACAGAAGGCACGGGTGTGGTGTCGGACGAAAAGATCGCTCAGGCGGTGCAGCAGGTGTTCGATCTGCGGCCCAAGGGCATTGTGCAGATGCTGGATCTGCTGCGTCCGATCTACGAGAAGACTGCCGCCTATGGCCACTTTGGGCGGGAAGCGCCGGAGTTCACGTGGGAGCGGACGGACAAGGCTGCAGCGCTTCGGGCTGCGTGCGGAGTCTGACCGCGGCAGGGCCTAGCCTCGGGTGTCGCTCGTTTCGCGGTCGGCAAACAACGACTAACAGCGTTTGCCTCCGACGCTCAACTCGTCGACATCCCGATGCTCTCCCCTCGAGAACTCAGGTGTCAGACACCATGGTTCTGACATAACACGAGGGGAGAGCGTTGGGGGATTTACTCGAGGAGCGTCGGAGCAAAACGCTTTTCGATTTACGTTTTGCGACCGCGACGAGAGAAAGCCCCCAGCGCTAGGCCCCGAGCTTTCGAGCAACAGAGCCGAGGCTAGGCCCCGAGCCCTGATTTACAGAGCAGAGCTTGCCCAAAGCCCTCGACTCGACCGCTGCTTTCACTTAGAATCGCGGCTCGCCCAAGGAGCGCTGCGAGAGGGTCTCCCTTCCCAGGCTTGGGCCGAATCCCTGATTCAACGGCGCTCGCGACACCTTCAACGTTATTAACGAAAGGAGCGCGAGATGAGCGCTGTATTGAAACCCGTTACCGCCACTGGCCAGGCCGACTACAAAGTCGCCGATCTGTCACTTGCCGACTGGGGCCGCAAAGAAATCAAAATCGCCGAAACCGAGATGCCTGGTTTGATGGCCATCCGCGAGGAATACGCTGCTGCCAAACCGCTGAAAGGCGCGCGCATCACCGGATCACTGCACATGACGATTCAAACCGCCGTGCTGATCGAGACCCTGGTGGATCTGGGTGCACAGGTGCGTTGGGCATCGTGCAATATTTTCTCCACCCAAGATCATGCCGCTGCAGCGATTGCGGCCGCCGGTGTGCCAGTCTATGCCTATAAAGGCGAAACACTGGATGAGTACTGGGACTACACCCACCGCATTTTCGAGTGGTCCGATGGCCAACCTTCCAACATGATTCTGGATGACGGTGGTGATGCAACGCTGCTGCTGCATCTGGGCACCGAGGCCGCCAAGGATCCTTCCGTGCTGGCCAATCCCAAGAGCGAAGAAGAGATCTGTCTGTTCAACGCCATTCAAAAGCAGCTTGCCAAGGACCCGAAGTTCTACGAACGCAACCTGCATGCTGTGATTGGTGTCACCGAAGAGACCACCACCGGCGTGCATCGACTCAAAGAGATGTCGGCCAAGGGCACACTCGCCTTCCGTGCGATCAATGTGAACGACTCCGTCACCAAGAGCAAGTTCGATAACCTCTACGGCTGCCGCGAATCCCTGGTGGATGCTATTAAACGCGCTACCGATGTGATGGTGGCTGGCAAGGTTGCCGTGGTAGCGGGCTATGGCGACGTGGGCAAAGGCTCAGCGCAGGCCCTGCGTGCCTTGAGCGCACAGGTATGGGTCACTGAGATCGACCCCATCTGCGCACTGCAGGC
>VERJ01000042.1 GCA_018882795.1 Burkholderiaceae bacterium
TGAGGTCTCCGTGTCGATTGCCACCAGATCCGCTGCCTGAATCTCGCTTAAGTAGGCATCAAATGCCTTCCAATCCAAAATGGTTTGATACTCGCCCTGAACATCAAAGAGCCCACTGTCAGCCGCTGATCCTGTTGAGGTTTGAGTGGAAGGTGCGGCGCCCGCAGATGCGCCGCCCGCAGCCGATGGCCCACGTTCTTCCTCACCAATGCCACGCAGGCTGCGATCAAGCTGATATTCCGCCTTCAGCACTCCGATCGCCTCGATATCCAAAGGCTTGAACGTCAGGTCTTCATCAAAGTGCTTGATCACAGCAGAAAGATCGCAATCGGTCTTTACCGTGACCAGTCGGCGGGCGGTGGGCAGCCAATCCAGGGCCTTGCGCAGATTCTCACCCACCACGCCAGAAATCTCCCCGCTTGCGGCCATCACTGCATCCAGTGAGCCATACTGATTGAGCCACTTCGCTGCGGTCTTGGGCCCCACCTTCTCCACACCTGGCACGTTGTCCGATGTATCCCCCACCAAGGACAGGTAATCCACAATCAACTCCGGCGGCACCCCGAATTTATCGATCACCGCCTGACGGTCCGACACCTTTGCGGGCCCGCCATCACGGCTCATGGTGTCGATCAGCATCACCTGCTCATTGACAAGCTGTGCCAGATCCTTATCCCCGGTCACCACCACAGTGGGCAGACCCTGATGGGTAGCATGCAGGGCCAAGGTACCGATCACATCATCGGCCTCCACACCGTCGACCTGAATCAACGGCCAGCCCAATGCCTTTACTGCCTGAAAAATCGGCTGAACCTGGGCAGCAAGATCTTCCGGCATCGCGGCACGATTGGCCTTGTACTCGGCATAGATCTCATCGCGAAACGTGGGGCCTTTGGGATCAAACACACAGGCGACATAGCGGGCCGGCCACTCGGCACGGACCCGGCGCAGCATGTTCACCATGCCGGTCAGCGCGCCGGTTGGAAAACCGGAACGGGTCCTCAGATCGGGCAGCGCATGAAAGGCCCGATACAAAAAACTCGAGGCATCAATCAGCAGCAGGCGGGCTGGGGCTTGTTCGGGCTGAGAATCGGCGCTCACCAGAATTTCCAGGGTTGTTGAGATCACAAAAGGCAGGCCCGCCAGTGTAGCTAAAATCGGGGTTTAGGCCGTCAACCATTGCCCATGAATACCCCTTCCCCAGCGCCCGTCAACTTCATCCGCCACATCATTGATGCCGATCTCACAGCCGGGCGGGTCAGTGGCGTCGTGACACGCTTTCCACCAGAACCTAACGGCTATTTGCACTTTGGCCACGCCAAGTCAATCTGCCTGAATTTTGGCCTGGCCCGGGACTATCAAGGCCGCTGCCATCTGCGCCTGGATGACACCAATCCCACCAAGGAAGAACAGGAATATGTCGATGCCATCGAAGCGGCCGTTCGCTGGCTGGGCTTTGACTGGGGATCGCATCACTATTTTGCAAGCGATTATTTTGATCAGCTCTACCTGTTTGCCGAAGCACTGATTGAATCCGGCAATGCCTATGTGGATTCACAAACTGCTGATGAGATTCGCAGCAATCGCGGCACACTCACGTCTGCGGGAAAGAACTCGATTTATCGCGACCGCACAGCAGCCGAAAATCTGCAACTCTTTCGCGATATGCGGGCAGGCAAATTTCCCGATGGCACCCATGTGCTGCGGGCGAAGATCGATATGGCCTCGCCCAATATGAATCTGCGTGATCCGGTGCTCTACCGCATACGGCACGCGGAGCATCACCGCACGGGCAACAAGTGGTGCATCTATCCGCTATATGACTATGCGCATCCCCTATCGGATGCCATCGAAAACATCACCCACTCCGTCTGCACGCTCGAGTTCGAGGACCACCGGCCGCTCTACGACTGGCTACTGGAAAAGGTTGCGGCCTGCGGAAAACTAAACCCACAGGCCCTGCCCCATCAGTATGAATTCGCGCGGCTCAACCTGACCTATGTGGTGCTCTCCAAGCGAAAGCTCGTGGACCTGATCCAGGCCAAAGCAGTTGCCGGATGGGACGACCCAAGAATGCCCACTCTGATGGCCGCCCGCCGACGAGGCTACACACCCGAGGGTTTTCGGCGCTTTGCAGAAATGATCGGTGTATCGAAATCCGATGGCTGGATTGATTACAGCGTGCTGGAAGAATGCATGCGTGATCACCTTAACGATACCGCGCTGCGCAGAATTGCAGTGATTGATCCGGTGAAGCTCGTGCTGGAGAACCTGCCCGAAGACCACCAGGAAGACTGTTTTGCCCCCAACCACCCACAGCAGCCCGAGCTGGGCAAGCGGGCGATTCCTTTTTCGCGGGAACTCTGGATTGAACGCGAGGATTTCCAGGAAACGCCGGTAAAAGGATTCTTTCGCCTCTCACCCGGTGCCCAGGTGCGGCTGCGCTATGGCTATGTGGTCGAGTGCACGGGATTTGAAAAAGACGCCAACGGCAGAATCACCGAGATTCGCGGCCGGATTTTCCCCGACAGCAAGAGCGGCACGCCCGGCGCAGACAATTACAAAGTAAAGGGCAATATCCATTGGGTCTCAGCAAAGCACGCCTACATGGGCGAGATTCGCATGTTTGACCGCCTGTTTGCCCATCCCATGCCCGGCGCACGGCGCGAAGGCGATGCCCCGGAGCTTGAGCGCAACTTTCTGGATGATCTCAATCCCAACTCATTAACGGTGATTCAGGCCGCCATGGAGCCCAGCCTGAAAGATGCACAGCCGGAGGATCGCTTTCAGTTCGAACGGCACGGCTACTTCGTGGCCGATCTCGTGGATTCAAAGCCCGGCGCACCGATCTTTAATCGCACCGTCACCCTTAAAGACTCTTGGAAATAGCTTATGCGTGTCGTCGCCCATGACTCACCCACCCCAGGGGCAGCAGCAGGCAGCCTGCCTGCCGTGCGCATCGTCACTATTGATCCTCCTGCGCCCAAACCAGATCAGGTCTTGATTCAGGTGGCCTATGCGGGCGTGAATCGTCCGGACCTGCTGCAACGTAAGGGATCGTATCCACCCCCGGCAGGCGCCTCGCCCTATATGGGGTTAGAAGTGAGCGGCACGATCATTGGTCTGGGTTCCAATGTGGATGGATGGAAAGTGGGTCAGAAAGTCTGCGCCCTCACGCCTGGCGGCGGCTATGCAGAGCAAGTGGTGACACATGCCGGTCACTGCTTTCCCATTCCAGACAACCTTTCGATGCTGCAGGCAGCAGCTCTACCCGAGACCACACTCACCGTGTGGGCCAATCTGGTGGAACGGGCCCGGCTCCGCTCAGGTGAAACTGTGCTGATCCATGGCGGCTCAAGTGGCATCGGTGTGACCGCCATTCAAATCGCGAAATGGTTAGGTGCCACCGTCTTCACCACAGTGGGATCAGCAGAGAAAGCAGCTGCCTGCAAACAACTCGGTGCCGATGTGGTGATCAATTACAAGACCGAAGACTGGGCCACAGTCGTGAAAGAAAAAACCCAAAACCAGGGCGTGAACGTGGTGCTTGATATGGTGGGCGGCCCCTACATTGAAAAGAACCTGCGCAGCCTTGCCCTGGAGGGTCGTTTGGTACAAATCGCATTCCTGATGGGTAGCCGAGCCGAAATCGACTGGACCCCATTAATGATCCGCCGCCTCACCTACACCGGCTCGACACTTCGGGCACGGTCGGACGAAGAGAAGTCACGGCTTGTCAGCACCCTACGCACCAGCGTTTGGCCAGAGCTAGCGGCAGGCCGCCTACTGCCACTGATTCATTCGGTGTTTCCCCTCTCGGAGGTGGATCGTGCCCATGCTCTAATGGAATCCTCCGCCCATGTGGGCAAAATCATGTTGAAAGTTAACGATGAGCTCAGCCAATAACCCTCCCGCCGTTTCAGCCCGCGTCAAGCTCCACGTGTATACGTCTTCCTCGCCCGCGCTGTTGCTGCGCGTGGTGCGCTATTTAAACCAGCGTCAGATTCTTGTAGAGGTAGGCAATAATTTTGTAAAGTTTCCCCGGGCCCAAGAAGATGCAGACCAAGCTGCAGCGACGCTAAAAACCATGGGGTTTCGTGTGCTCACCAGCATGGATCAGTTCGACCCCGAGCACGACAGCAATATCCAACAGCGATCAGCGGCCGTACTGACTGAGGAAAACACACCGAAGGGCCACGTCCATGGTCCAGACTGCGGCCACGATCATCACCACGATGAACACTGCAGCCACGATCACCACCATGACCATGGCCACGGCCACGATCATCATCATGATCACGGCCACAAACACTGATGATCCGCATTCGTGGTGCCCGGCAAAACAATCTCAAGAATCTAGACCTTGATCTCCCGTCAGGGGAGATGACCGTTGTCACTGGTGTCTCGGGCTCGGGAAAGAGTTCGCTGGTCTTTGACACGCTGTATGCCGAGGGCCAGCGTCGCTATGTCGAGACCTTCTCGGCCTATGCGCGGCAGTTTCTGGACCGTATGGACAAGCCCCAGGTCGATCGCATCGAGGGCGTTCCGCCCGCCATCGCGATTGACCAGACCAATCCGGTGCGCACCTCGCGCTCCACCGTGGGCACCATGACAGAGCTCACCGATCACTTCAAGCTGATGTTTTCGCGGCTGGCAGAGCTCCACTGCCGTGCCTGCGGCAAACCCGTGAAGCGACAGACAGCGCAGGGCATCGCGATGCTGATTCTTGCAAGCCCCGCCGAGACAAAAATCGAGATCAGTTTTCCCATCCACACGCCGGAGTCCCTGCCCGATGAACAGATCGAGCACTGGCTATCGGCACAAGGATTCACAAAAATTCAATCGCGGGAGAAGGACACCTTATATGTGATCCAAGACCGTCTGATGCTGCGGTCTGATACGGCCCGTGATCGCATCCACGATTCGGTGGAGGCCGCCCTGCGGCTTGGCCATGGCCGATGCCGGGTGAAGATTGCCGAAGCGGTGCATGACTTCAGCAGCAGTCTGTCCTGTGCGGGCTGCCAACTCAGCTACAGCGAACCCAGGCCCGCACTCTTTTCATTCAATTCTCCGATTGGCGCCTGCGAGACCTGCCGGGGCTTTGGCCGAGTGATCGGCATCGACCCTGGCCTAGTGATTCCGGATGAGAAAAAAAGTATCGCCGATGGTGCGGTGAAACCCTGGCAGACGAGTTCGTATCAGGACTGCCAAAAAGAGCTGATGAAATATGCCATCCGGCGCGGCATTCGCACAGATGTTTCTTTCTCAAAACTTTCCCAGAAAGACCGCGACTGGGTATTTCAGGGCGACGATGACTGGTCCGGGGACTGGAACCGCCAGTGGTACGGTATCAACCGCTTCTTTGAATACCTGGAGAGCAAGGCCTACAAAATGCACGTGCGGGTGCTGCTGTCGCGCTATCGCAGCTACACCGAGTGCCAGGCCTGCCATGGTGCAAGATTGAAGCCCGAGGCCTTGCTATGGACCATTAAAGACAAGACCGTCCACGAAGTGATGTTGCTGCCGGTTGCCGATGCGCTGGACTGGGTCAGGTCCATTGCAGCGGAACAACAAACCTCGGATCAGAAACTGGCCATCGCCCAGCAAGCTGCCAGCGATGTGGTGACCAAGGAGATCCTCTCCCGTCTGCAATTTCTCTCCGATGTGGGGCTGGGCTATCTCACGCTGGACCGCCAATCGCGAACGCTCTCTGGTGGGGAGGTCCAGCGAATCAATCTCACCACGGCCCTGGGCACTTCGCTCGTCAACACCCTGTTTGTGCTGGATGAGCCATCAATTGGCCTACACCCGCGGGACCTGCATCGGATTGTGAAAGTCATGCGTCAGCTCCGAGATGCGGGCAACACCCTGGTTGTGGTGGAACACGATCCGCTGGTAATGCAGGCGGCTGACCGCATTATTGATATCGGACCAGGACCAGGGGAACACGGCGGAAATATTCTGTTTAACGGCCCGTATTCCAAACTGATATCTGCCAACACCCTGACGGCACGCTACCTCAACGGCGAGCTCCAGGTCAGCACACCCGGTTCAAAATCGACTACAACGACAACACAGCATCTGACACTCACCAAAGTGCGGGCCAATAACCTGAAATCGATTGATGTCAGCATTCCCCTGCAACGGCTGGTGTGCATCACCGGGGTATCGGGCAGCGGTAAATCCACCCTGGTGCAGGATGTTCTCTTCCCAGCCCTGTGCAAGGCCAAAGGCAAGCCGACCGAAACTCCCGGTCCTTTTGATGCACTGATCGGCAGCGAGCAACTCCACGATGTGGTGTTTATTGATCAATCCCCGATTGGCAAGACCACCCGATCCAACCCGGTGGTCTATGTTGGCGCCTTTGATGCGATCCGCAATCGCTTTGCCAATCTGCCCGAGGCTAAGAGTCGGCAATACACACCGGGCACTTTTAGCTTTAATGCCGGTGACGGCCGCTGCCCTACCTGTGGTGGCAATGGCTTTGAACATGTGGAAATGCAGTTTCTCTCCGATGTGTATCTGCGCTGCCCGGATTGCGATGGCAAGCGGTTCAGAAAAGAGATCCTGGAAATCCAGCTCAATGGCAAATCCATCGCGGATGTCCTGGAACTCACCGTCAGCCAGGCGCTGGAGTTCTTTGCGGGCGATCGGGAAATCGCACTCAGACTCCAGCCACTGGTGGATGTGGGTTTGAGCTACCTGCGATGCGGCCAGCCTGTGCCGACGCTATCGGGTGGCGAAGCACAGCGACTGAAGATCGCGGGTCATCTGGCCGAAGCCGCCGAGAAGAAAATTAAAGGCGCCATGCTGATCTTTGATGAACCCACCACGGGACTGCATTTCGATGACATCGCCAAGCTGCTGCGTGCGCTTAATGCCTTAAAAGCGGCGGGCCACAGCCTACTGATTGTTGAACACAACCTAGAAGTGATCGCCTGCGCAGACTGGCTGATCGACCTAGGGCCCGAGGCCGGCGCAGACGGTGGACAGATTGTGGCCCAGGGCACGGTCGCCGATGTGATGGCGTGCCAAGATTCCCACACCGGCCAGGCATTAAAGGCCGCGCTGTCGCCTGCCTCCTCCTTAACAGCGCAAGAACCCATTGCATTACCGAAGCAAATGGTCAGCAATGCCATTGAGATTCATGGGGCCCGCGAGCACAACCTAAAAAATATTCACGTGAACATTCCACGTGAACAGATGACGGTCATCACCGGTGTCTCGGGCAGCGGCAAATCCACCCTGGCCTTTGATATCCTGTTTGCCGAGGGCCAGCGCCGTTATTTAGAGTCGCTCAATGCCTATGCCCGGCAGTTTGTTCAGCCCGCATCACGGCCAGATATTGATGCCGTATTCGGTATTCCACCAACCGTGGCGATTGAGCAGCGCACCAGCCGTGGTGGCCGAAAGAGCACCGTCGGCACACTTACTGAAATCCACCACTTCCTGCGTCTGCTCTTTGTCAAAGTGGGCACACAATACTGCCCGAGTTGTGAAATCCCAATCCAACCGCAGAGCCTGGAGTCGATTCTTGCGACACTCATGAGCCGCCACCGCAACGAACGCATCGGTGTTCTGGCGCCACTGGTGGTGAACCGCAAAGGCATCTATCAAGATCTGGCGAAGTGGGCGGCCTCCAAGGGCCATAGCCATCTGCGGGTAGATGGGGAGTTCGTGCCCACCGCAGCATTTCCAAAACTGGATCGGTTCAAAGAGCACAACATTGAGCTGCCGGTTGGCGATGTGGTGGTGCAGCCCGCAAATGAGGCGGCAATCAAGGCGCTCCTGGAGAGTGCGCTGAACTACGGCCAGGGCGTGGTGCAGGTGATTGCGCCCTTGAATAAACGCAATGCATCCTTGACCGTGCTCTCCACCAAGCGGGCCTGTCCATCCTGTGGCACCGGATTCTCAGAACCGGATCCGCGGCTTTTTTCCTACAACTCCAAACATGGCTGGTGCGATGACTGCTATGGCACTGGCGTGCAACTCGCCGATTTCGATGCAGAGCAGACTGGGGAAGAGGAGTCCTGGCAAGACAGTGAGGAAGACACGGGTATTGCCGCATGCCCGAGCTGCGCAGGCGCCCGCCTCAATCGCACAGCACTGGCCGTGAAGGTGGCAGATCGCAATATCGCAGCCGTTTCTGCCACGCCAGTTGCCGATCTGCCCAAATGGCTGACCGGCCTGGGCAAGACACTGGGCCAGCGTGACTTGGCGATCGCCCGCGATCTGATCAAGGAAATTGATGCACGGCTGTCTTTTCTGACCGAAGTGGGTCTTGGCTATCTGGCGCTTGATCGGGCCGCGCCCACGCTTTCTGGCGGCGAGGCCCAACGCATCCGACTCGCGGCCCAACTGGGCTCGAACCTGCAAGGGGTCTGCTACATCCTGGATGAGCCCACCATCGGCCTGCACCCCAAAGACAATCAGGCACTGCTCAGACTGCTGGATGCCCTAAAAAAGAAAGGCAACACCCTGGTGGTGGTCGAACACGATGAGGATACGATTCGGCTCGCCGACCATGTCGTTGATATCGGACCCGGGGCTGGAACACTTGGCGGCAGACTGATTGCACAGGGCACACAACGCGACATCGCGCAATCAAAGGAGTCACTCACGGGCCGCTATCTGCGCGCACCGCTGAAGCATCCGAAAAAACCGCTGCGCAGTGCCACAAAAGATCACATCACCGTCCATCAGGCACGACTCCACAACCTGCAGTCGGTAGATGTCGAACTTCCTTTGCATCGGCTCACGGTCGTCACTGGTGTCTCGGGATCGGGTAAGTCCAGCCTAGCCCGCGATGTGCTGCTCGCCAACCTCAAGGCATCGGTTCGGGATGAGCGTTCCTCTGGAAGAGCGGCTTCCAAACAACGACAAAAGTCCAAGCAGCAATGGATGGGCTGCGCATTGATCTCCGGATGGGAGTCTGTGGATCGGGTCTTAGAGGTTGATCAGACACCGATCGGCAAAACACCCCGTTCAACACCAGCCACTTATATCGGCTTCTGGGACACGATTCGCAAGCTGCTCACCGAGAGTGAAGAGGCCCGCATTCGAGGCTGGAAGGCCAACCGATTCTCATTCAATACCGGCGATGGCCGATGCAGTCTGTGCGAAGGCCAAGGCTGGCAAAAAGTGGAGATGAACTTTCTGCCCGATGTCCGCGTGATTTGCGATGGCTGTGGCGGCACTCGGTTTAACGCGGAAACACGATCGGTGCTGTGGCGAGGAAAAAACGTTGCTGACATTCTGGCCATGAACGTGGATGCGGCAGTCGAGTTTTTTGAGAATCATCCCTCGGTGCAGCGGCCACTGAAGCTCTTGCAGGATGTTGGCCTGGGCTATCTCACGCTAGGCCAGCCCAGCCCTACCCTCTCTGGTGGCGAGGCCCAGCGCATCAAACTGGTGACAGAACTGGTCAAGGCCTCCGCCACGTCGGGTAAGACATCAATGCATACGCTGTATGTGTTGGATGAGCCTACGGTGGGCCTGCATATGGCCGATATTGAAAAACTGATCCATGTCTTGCATCGTCTGGTCGATGCGGGCAATACGGTGGTGGTGATCGAACACCAACTCGATATCTGGGCGCAGGCGGACTGGATTGTTGATCTGGGGCCCGAGGGCGGTGCCAATGGTGGCCGGGTGGTGGGTCAGGGCACGCCGGCACAGATTGCGAAACTCAAGACCCACACGGGGAAGGCGCTCGCGGCCTTTTTGAAAGAGCGGACTTAAAGGTTCGTGATTGCTTGGGGCCTAGCCTCGGGTGTCGCTCGTTTCGCGGTCGGCAAACAACGACTAACAGCGTTTGCCTCCGACGCTCAACTCGTCGACATCCCGATGCTCTCCCCTCGAGAGCGATAGCGTTTCGACCTATTAACTCGACCGGAGAGCGTCGGGATTTCGAACCGGCGAACGCTTGCAGCCGGGCGAAACCCGGCGCTAGGCCGGGAGCCCTCGGTTAGCACGAGGGAAGAGCGTTGGGGGATTGTCTCGAGGAGCGTCGGAGCAAAACGCTTTTGATTCATGTTTTGCGACCGCGACGAGAGAAAGCCCCCAACGCTAGGCCCCGAGCCGTCGGACAAAAACTACCCGAGGCTAGACACCGAGCGCTCAAATAAAGCCGTGGATTGCCACGGCTCCTCGGGCCTCGCAATGACGGAGTCGAGCGATATCAGGCCCGAGCCTTCGAATCAGAGTGCGTTATTTCTTCGCCAAATCCGCCGCCGTCGTAAACGCATCGGCAAAAAACTCTTCCTCCGGCAGCTTGCACTGGGCCACAAAATCCCTCAGCGCCGACTGCACCACAATCGGCGCACCACAGGCATAGACCTGATGGCCAGAGAGATCCGGAATATCCTGCATTACCGCCTGATGTACAAACCCCGTGCGGCCCGTCCAGTTGTCCTCTGGGAGCGCATCACTGATCACCGGCACAAACTTGAAATCCGGCAAGGTCTTTTCCCACTGAAGCGCAAGATCCGTCTGATACAGGTCCTGGGGGCGGCGGCCACCCCAGTAGAGCACCATCGGCCGATGAATGCCTTTCATCGCTGCATGTTCCACCACCGCCTTAATCGGCGCAAAACCCGTGCCGCTGGCCAAGAGAATCATGGGTTTAGTGCTGTCTTCACGCAGGAAAAAGGTGCCCTGAGGCCCCTCAAATCGCAGAATATCTTTTTCCTTCACTGCATTGGCAGAGGGCGTACCACTGCCAAAAAGTGCATCGGTAAACGCGCCACCTGGTGTGTGACGAATATGCAATTCGATCGTATTTTCCTGATGCGGCGCTGACGCCATGGAATAGCTGCGACGCTTACCGTCTTTTAAAAGAATGTCGATGTACTGGCCCGCCAAATAATCAAATTTTTCGTTCGCAGGCAGCTGCAATTTCACAATGGCAACATCGGGCGCGATCCTGGCAATGCTCTGCACACGGCAGGGCATCTTGCGCACAGGAATCATGCCCTCGGCGGCAATCACCCGGGCCTTGATCACGACATCGGTCTGGGGTGTGGCACAACACAGTAAAACTCCGCCCTGCTGCTTTTCGGCATCAGACAAAGCCTTGCGTTGATAATCGCCGTAATTCACCTGCCCCTCGGTGATCTGGGCTTTGCATGAGCCGCAGGCCCCATCCTTGCAGCCATAAGGCAGCACCACACCGGCACGCAATGCGGCCTGCAAAATCGTTTCACCATCGTCAACAGAGAATTTTCTGCCCGAAGGCAAGATCGAACACTCGTGGCTCAAGATACTAATGCTCCTGTCAAAACCCTAACGATACTGCACCCAATAAAAGAAGACGCCTGCAAGAGCCAGGGCCATGAGGCTTGGGACAAGGGCCATCACCGGGGCCGGCCAGGTGGTGAGGACCCCGAGATGCGAGAAGAGGCTATTAAGCAAATGAAAGCCTACACCGACCAGTATTCCCGCAAAGACCCGCGCCCCCACCGCGCCGGAGCGAGCCTGAAGAAATGCTACTGGCAGGGCCAAGAGCATCATGACCCAGATCACCCAGGGGTAAACAACTCGTTTCCAAAAAGCGAGTTCGTAGCGCTCGGACTGCTGTTTGTTTTGTTTGAGATATTGGACATAGCGATATAAGTCGACCGATGACATCCGATCCGGACTGGTCACCAAGGCTCCCAGCATGTCGGGGGAGAGCAGCGAATCAATCCTGAGCTGATCGAGTGCACGCTGAGTCACGCCCCCCTGCCGCGCAAACTCGACAATCTTGACACCGCGTAACTCCCAGACATGGCCCTGCGATAGCTCTCCCATGAAGTGTCCAGTCTTTGCTTCGACCATCCTGGATAGTCGCTGCTGACTATCGAATTCATATAAGGTGACCCGCTCCAGGGTCTGCTCCTGGTTATAGCGGGCTGCATTGACAAAGCGGATAGCACGACTATCACTCGAAACGCTCGGGGCCGAATCCCGAAGCCAGAGACCAGACCGCATCTGGGCACCATTCACCCCCACACCAATATCGCGAACGCGCCCGCGGAAATCCTCCGCCTGGGGCGCAACCACCTCAGAAAAGATTCCGGTGAGCACGATCATCGGAAAACCGATCGTCAGGATGCTGCGCACCGCGACTCCCGGCAGCAACCCGGATACGCGAAACACCGTGAATTCAGAGTTCGCCGCGCTTTGTGACAATGCCCAGAGGGTTCCGATCAGCGCCGCAATCGGAGCAAGCTCCACCACACGACTGGGAATGCCCAGTAAAACATAGGCCAATGCATGCTGAAAGCGGTATCCGCCGATACCAATCTCATCCATTTCGGCCAGCAGATCAAAAAACAGGAACATCGACAAGAAACCGCACAGTACGAACACCGTGGCCTGCACGATGCTGTTGCCGATATATCGCCGAAATAGAAAATCGCTCATCGCATGCGCCACCAGATCATGCCGCCCGCAATGCTGAGTAACGCCGTGGGCAGTGGCCACCAGGCCATCATCAGACTCCACTTACCCTGGGATACGGTAGCGGTTGTGGCACTGAATAAATTGCTGGCAATCAGATAAATCAGCAAGGCAAGAATCAAATTCACTGCCCTGCCTGCACGCGTATTGGTCACCGCCAGGGGAATGGCCAACACACCAAGGGCCAATGTCAGCAACGGAAGTCCAACGCGCAGAGCAATCTCACCTTGTGCGGTGGGCTCTGCTCGGCCCATCAGACTCAGGGTGGGAGTCGCCCGGGTGGACTCTTGCGATTTCACACCTGGTGTCGACTGATCCACACGAAAACGGTAAACATCGAAACTCGTTGTTCTCGACTCAAAGTGGCCCGGCATCAGGTCAGTACGGTAACCACGCTCCAACACAACCCACTGCTGGCCATCGGCATCTTTTTCAAACCTTCCGGTTGAAGACACCAGTACCGATTGCTGGCCATTGCGATCTGCGGAACGGATGAACACCGTGCCGATACGGCCATTTTCGTCATCCGGATTTTCAAGAAAGAAAACCCTTTGGCCAGAATAGGATTCACGAAATTGGCCGGGGCTGACCCGCTGGGCATCCCCACGACTCTGGATTTCATCCTCAAAGGCACTGATCTGCTGCTTGGACCACGGTGCAACGATCATCGACATCATGGCCACCAGGATCATCATGGGCCAGAGAAAACGCCACACTGGTGCAAGCAGATCCGCCAGGCTCTTGCCCGACGAGAGCCAAATCACCATTTCGGAGTCTCGCCACCACCGCGAGAGCACCATGAGTACCGAAATGTAAACCGTCAGCATGAGCACCGTGCTCATGAGATTCAGGGTATTGAAGACGATCAGTGGCAGCACCAGTTCGCCATCGACTCGGCCCGAGGCCGCACGGCCCAACGCCCGGATCAGAATCATCGTGACCAGGGTCGTCAGCAACACGGCCAGAACCCCGCCAGAGGTCGATCGGAGCTCCCTGAGCAGGGATTTCTGGAAAAGCATTTTCTCTATAATTCAGGGTTTCTTAGATTTGGGCATTTTGTCATGACTGCACCCGCCGCTCCCAAGGATTTGAAGGAACCCAAAGACCCCGGCGAACACCGGGAAGTCGCCCAATTTGTCGCCAGCAACAAGCCGGTCGACCGCGCCACTGCGGATTGTGTCTGGGTCGGCATATTTGCCACCGGCACAGGCGCCGTGGAGCTCTCCAATGCCGCCAAGGTGCTGGACAAGGTCTCCAATGGCGCCGTAGCCCGCGCAATCAAGGCCGGCGACATTGATGGCAAAGCCGGCAACAACCTGCTGCTGCGCGACCTGACCGGCCTGCCCTCGCCCCGCGCACTGCTGGTCGGGCTTGGCAAGCGTGAGGATTTCACCGACAAGGTGTTCTGTGATGCCATTCGCTCAGCCGTGAAATCAGTCAGTGGCTCCAAAGGCATCAAACGCATTGCCTCATTTCTAACCGACGTGCCTGTCAAAACAAGGGCCGGTGAGCGTTCGGGTGCCTGGCGTGTTACCGCCCATGTGACCTGCGTGCGTGAATCGGGCTACCGCTTTGAGCGTTTCAAAACGAAGAAGGACGACATCAGCCAAGACGGCGCGGCAAAAACAAAATCCGCCAAGACCGCGACAGACAACGGCATCACCCACGTGGAGATGCTGCTGCCGGGCGATATGCGCCCAACAGAAGCCCCAAAGATTATTGAAGATGCGCAGGCGCTGGCCAATGGCCTGCAACTCACCAAGGACCTGGCAAACCTGCCACCCAATGTCTGTACGCCGACATTTCTGGCCAACCAAGCCAAGACCCTGGCACGCGAATTCCGTCTTAAATCCGAGATTCTGGATCGCGCCGCCATGGAAAAGCTCGGCATGGGTGCACTGCTGGCCGTTGCACAGGGTTCGGCCCAGCCGCCACAATTCATCGTGCTTCAGCATCAAGGCGCAACCACAAAAGATGCGCCCCATGTTCTCGTGGGCAAGGGCATCACCTTTGACACCGGCGGCATCTCGATCAAGCCTGCCGCTGATATGGATGAGATGAAGTTCGATATGTCCGGCGCAGCGACTGTGCTCGGCGTCATGCGGGCCGTGGCAGAGATGGGCCTGAAACGCAATGTGATCGGCGTGATTCCCACCTGCGAGAACATGCCCAGTGGCACGGCGACCCGGCCGGGTGACATTGTCACTTCCATGTCAGGTCAGACGGTTGAGATCCTCAACACGGATGCAGAGGGCCGCCTGATTCTTTGCGATGCACTCACGTACGTCGAGAAATTCAAGCCTGCCACCGTGATCGACATCGCCACACTTACTGGCGCCTGCGTAATCGCTCTGGGTGGCATCAACTCAGGGCTCTTTAGCCCGGATGACAGCCTTGCCGATGCGCTCTTAAAGGCAGGCCAGGATGCACTTGATCCCGCATGGCGCATGCCCCTGCAAGAGGAATACCAGGAACAACTCAAGTCCCCATTTGCAGATATGGCCAATGTGGGTGGCCGTGCAGCAGGCAGTGTCACGGCGGCCTGCTTTTTGTGGCGATTCACCAAGGCCTATCGCTGGGCCCACCTGGATATCGCTGGCACAGCATGGAAGTCCGGTGCGGCCAAAGGCGCGACGGGTCGGCCAGTCTCGCTGCTGGTGGAATTTCTGAAAAACGGCCTGGAGTAAGGCGCGATGCGCCCAGGCCATGACCTCGATTGATTTCCACTTCAATACGCCCGATCGCCTGGAATACGCCTGCCGTCTGACGCGCAAGATCCTAAATGCGGGCCAAGCCCAGACAGAAACACCGCTACTGGTGTTTTGTTCGGATCGGGGCCGGCTGAACGAATTCGATGACCTGCTCTGGAGCCTCTGGCCAGAGGAATTTATTCCGCATGCACATGTATCTTTGCCCGAGGCCCAGGACTCGCCCATCCTGCTGACTGACAGCGACATCAAGCTCTCGAGCCACACGCTGCTGCTCAATCTGGATGACGCGCCACCCCCGTTTTTTGCGCGGTTTGTGCGGCTATTCGAGGTCGTCTCGACCGAAGATGCCGATCGCGCCAAGGCCCGCGAGCGATTCAGCTTTTATCGTGATCGCGGCTATGCCATCAACAATTTCGACCTCTCCAAAAAATCATCATGACTGAGCTGGCCAAATCATTCGAACCCGCAGACATCGAACGCCGCTGGGGTCCCGAATGGGAATCCCGCGGACTCTACGGGGCAGGCAAGGCCGAGGGCAAAGAGGCCTTTTCCATTCAGCTGCCGCCACCCAATGTGACGGGCACGCTGCATATGGGCCATGCCTTTAATCAGACCCTGATGGACACGCTCACCCGCTGGCATCGGATGAAAGGCGATAACACCTTGTGGCTACCGGGTACCGATCATGCAGGCATCGCCACCCAGATCGTGGTCGAACGCCAGTTAGATGCCAAAAACATTTCTCGTCATGATCTTGGCCGCGAAAAATTCATCGAACGCGTCTGGGAGTGGAAGGAGGAATCGGGATCGACCATCACGGGCCAGATGCGCCGCCTTGCGGCGAGTTGCGACTGGGATCTCGAATACTTCACCATGAATCCGCAGTGTTCGGAAGTGGTGAAAGAGGTATTTGTTGCGCTCTTCGAACAGGGCCTGATCTATCGGGGCAAGCGCCTGGTGAACTGGGATCCGAAACTGCTGACTGCGGTCTCCGATCTCGAAGTGGTGAGCGAAGAGGAAGATGGATCACTCTGGTCAATCCACTACCCTATGAGCGACGGCAGCAAGGGGCTGGTGGTGGCCACCACACGGCCTGAGACCATGCTTGGCGATGTGGCGGTTGCAGTCAATCCCAATGACGAACGCTATCGGCACCTGGTGGGCAAGACCCTACGTC
>VERJ01000043.1 GCA_018882795.1 Burkholderiaceae bacterium
TCGTTGAAGCGTGCCTTCAGCGACCGCGTTATTCCTTCATTGTTGCGTGGGCTGATGGGCGCAAGCAATGTGGGGGTTTCGTCTGGACAGCTGCTGAAAACCCTGTTCGTCGCGCTGCTGCCTGCGATCTTCTTCTTTGCGTTGATGGGAGCGCTCTACTCTGTTGTCACAGCGCCCATCAAGGTCGAGGAGACCGCCGGCCTGCAGGCGATGGGCATTGGTATGGATGCGCCTGCAGAGGAGATTGATGAAGAGGCAGAGGAGGAGTTGCTCGAGATCACGGCAACGCCTGCTCCCGCCGAACAAAAAGAGGAAGCTGCGCCTGAGGCTGCAACACCAGCGGCAGAGCAGCCACCTGCGGAGCGTCAGCCTGCGCCCAACTGGTACTGGTGGATGCTGGGTATCGGCGGGGCCTTGCTTGTCGCCTTTTATCTCTTTTTCAATTGGGTCCGGCTTGAAGTATTCAAAATGCTGCTGGGGTCCTTTTTTCCGCTGGCAGTGCTCATTTTGGCAGTACTCGGTTCCATTGTGTTTGGTCTGGCCACACCGACAGAGGCTGCAGCGGTGGGTGGCATCGGCGGGGCCGTGTTGGCAGCAGCTTATCGGCGTCTGAATTATCAGGTGGTGAAGGAGTCGGTGTTTCTTACTGGTAAAACCAGTGCCATGGTCTGCTGGCTATTTGTTGGTTCTTCGATCTTCTCAGCGGCATTTGCCCTGTTGGGTGGCCAGGAGCTGGTGGAGAAGTGGGTGCTCGGCCTGGGACTGACACCTGTACAGTTTCTGATCCTGTCGCAGGTGATTATTTTCCTTCTGGGCTGGCCCCTGGAGTGGACCGAGATCATCGTGATTTTCATGCCGATTTTTGTTCCGCTTTTGGATAACTTTGGCATTGATCCGCTCTTCTTTGGCCTGCTGGTTGCACTGAACTTACAGACGGCATTCCTCTCGCCGCCTGTGGCCATGTCAGCCTTTTATCTGAAGGGTGTGGCGCCTTCCCATGTCACACTGAATCAGATCTTTGCGGGCATGCTGCCCTTTATGGGCATACAGGTCTTTGCTGTGGTGTTGCTGTATGTCTTCCCGGCAATCGGCCTGTGGCTGCCGACGGTGTTGTATCGATAGATCAGCCCGCGTGGCGTAAAAGGTGTATTGTTGGGGGCTGGATTTTCCAGCCCCCTTTTCATTGTGGATAGCACCCAGGATTCCCGATTCGATACCAATTGGCCGATTCTTTCGGTCCTGCGGATTCTGGGCCTAGTGATTACGCTGTTTTCACTTGCCCTTCTCTTGCCTTTGGCGTTTGCGTTTTTCAGCGACGAGTCGATCTCCGTGGTCTATGGCGAAACCATGCTGATCACGGTGGTGTCAGGCGCCTTGCTGACGGGCCTTTGCTGGTGGCATCGTCGGGAGCTTTATCCGCGTGAAGGATTTCTGCTGGTGGCCTTGGTGTGGCTGGTACTGCCCGCCTTTGCTGCGATCCCCTTTCTGCGTGCCTTTGGGGATATCACTTTTGCCCAGGCCTATTTTGAGGCCACATCGGGCCTGACCACCACGGGTGCTACGGTGCTCACGGGCTTAGATGACATGCCCCGATCAATTCTGGTCTGGCGCAGCTTCATGCAGTGGCTGGGCGGCATGGGGATTCTGATTCTGGCCTTAGCGATTCTGCCGCTGCTGGGCGTTGGCGGCATGCAGATCTATCGGGCCGAGATGCCGGGTCCGATTAAAGACAGCAAACTCACGCCACGTATTGCCGAGACCGCCAAGCTGCTCTATGGCATTTACCTTTATTTTTCGATTGCCTGTTTTTTCGCTTACTGGATTGCAGGTATGACGGCCTTCGATGCCTTTATCCACACAGGCTCGACCATGTCTCTTGGGGGGCTCTCATCGCATGACAGCAGTTTTGCCCATTTTGACAATCCAGCAATTGAGCTGGTGGCCGTGTGGTTCATGCTGCTGGCCGGGGTGAATTTTGCATCACATGCAGTGGCCTTGCAGCGGCAGTCAGTCCAGCCTTATTTTGCCGATATCCAGGCCCGCTGGTTCTGGTTTACAGCGATTGCCGGCAGTGGCGTCGTGGGTCTGTTTCTGTTTGCGAATGGTGTTTATCCATCGGCCCTTGAATCGTTACGGCACGCCTTGTTTAATACCGTCTCTGTGGCGACGGGTACCGGTTTTTCCACCCAGGACTATGGACTATGGCCCCCATTTGCCGCCTGGTTTATTGTGTTTCTCAGCGCTTTTGCGGCCAGCTCTGGATCCACTGGATCTGGAATCAAGATGATTCGACTGATTGTGCTGTTCAAGCAGGCTCAGCGTGAGCTCCTGCAGATCGTGCACCCGCGGCTGGTGAGTCCCGTGCAATTGGATGGCACCCCAGTGAGTGATCGCGTGATTTTTGCGATTCTGGCCTATATGTTGTTTTATGGTGCCACGATCATGGTGGCATCGTTTTTGTTGCTCATGAGTGGGATGGATGCCATTACTGCGGTGAGTGCCACACTGGCGAGCGTGAATAATTTGGGTCCTGGACTTGGCGAGGTGGGCCCGAGTGGGAATTATGCGGGACTTACCAGTTTTCAGCTCTGGGTTTGTGCCATCACCATGCTCCTTGGGCGGCTGGAGCTGCTTACTTTGCTGGTGGTGTTGATACCTTCATTTTGGCGGGAATAGCGGTATCCCGGGTCAACCACTGGGCGATCACTGTGAGCAGCAGCCAAGCTGCCGTTGCAGCGAACCCCCATTGAAATGCATTGCTGTCGTAGCGCCTGACACCTTCTACCATCAGCCCATTCCAGCGCCAGTCTAGGATCGCACCAAAAAGTGGCTGCAGACCGATGGATCCCAGGGTGACGGAGAGATTGACCAGGGCTGTGATGGTGGCGGTGCGGTGGCCCCCAACCAAATCTTTGCCATACGCAAACGAGACCACCATGGATCCAGCGCCAATACCAATAAGCCATAGCAGCAGCGATGTTCCCCAGAGGGAGTGCAGCGTGAGCCCACTGGCCAGGATCACATAGCCTGCTAAAACGCAGATGGTGCCAGTCATCAGCGGTTTTTTGCGCCGTCCGAGTCGATCAGACCAGGGACCAAAGATCAGGCTACCCACGGCAAAGCCCACCATCATCAAAGAGGTCAGTCCGACAGCAGTTTTCCCGGTGATGTCAAAGACTGTGGTGAGAAACGGCACCCCCCAGAGGCCCGCCATCATCGTCATGCTGCCGGTCACTGCCGTCTGACCCAGACACAGCAGCACAAGATCGCGCAGCGGCAACGCCAGTAGGGATTCGCGGATGGTGATCGGGGCCAAAGCATCTTCGGTTTGAGGCGCAGGCGCCCAACTCCGATAGCCCCGTTCAACGGGGTCATCGCGCAAGATAATGATCATGGCCACAAGCAGTAATAGCGCAAATCCCGCGCTGCCCGCCACCACGATGCGCCAGCCAAATGCATCTGATAAAAGCCGCAGTGGAAATCCGGCCAGAACAGCGCCGCAGGTGCCAACGGCCAGTGATAGACCAGAGACCGAGGCAAACTTCTGCGGTGAGAACCAGTGTGCTGCCAGCTTCAGCATGCCGATCCAACCGACTGCCGCCGCACCGCCGATGATCCCTCGGCCAATGGCTGCTGTTAAAAAAGATTCAGCAAATGCAAACAGCAACGTTCCTATGGCTGCCGCCGCACTCGCGCCGATGAATAACCGTCGTGGACCAAACTTATCTGCCAAAAGACCTGAAGGCAGCTGCATCAAGGCATAGCAATAAAAATAAGTGGCCGACAACCATCCAAGGGCAGTTGCGGTCGGCGCTAGCTCCTTGGCCAGCTCATGGGCGAGAGCAGCCGGTGTGACGCGCTGAAAAAAACCATAGAGATAAAACGCTGCGGCCAATCCCCACATCAGCAGGGAGAGACCGAGCGGCGGCGCTGCAGCCCGAAGAGCGTCTTTAACCGTCAAGATAAACGACTTGGCCTGTACGCTTAGTAGCTATAAAACCCTTTACCTGTTTTACGGCCCAGATAGCCCGCATCCACCATCTCTTTAAGCAAAGGTGCTGCACGGTATTTGGGATCTTCAAAGTTGGTGTAGAGCACCTCCATCACTGCCAAAAGCACGTCCAGGCCAATCAGATCGGCCAGAGCGAGGGGGCCGATAGGATGGTTGCATCCAAGTTTCATGCCTTCATCAATCTCGGCTGCAGAAGCCAGACCTTCGGCATAGACAAAGATTGCCTCGTTGATCATGGGACACAGGATTCGGTTAACAACAAAGCCAGCGCTGTTTTTCACACCGATTGGGGTCTTGCCCACGGCCCGGGCCAGGCCCATCACTGAATCGACTGTGGTGTCAGATGTTTGTAGCCCCCGGATGATCTCGACGAGCGCCATCATTGGCACGGGATTAAAAAAATGCATCCCGATGAACTGCCCTGGCCGCTGGGTCGCTGCAGCCAGGCGGGTAATCGATAGGGAAGACGTGTTGGTGGCAATGATGGTCTCTGGCCGCAATACCTTCTCTACCGCCTGCAGGATTTTGATCTTGATGGTTTCATTTTCTGTGGCAGCTTCAATGACCAGGTCGGCTTTGGCCAGATCCTCAACCTTTGTGCTGGTGGTGATGTGATTGAGCGTGGCTGCTTTCGCCTCTTCAGTCAGGCTGCCTTTTTTGATCAGCCGATCCAGAGAACCGGAGATGGTGGCCAGGCCCTTTTCCAGGGCAGGCGCTGCGATGTCTTGCATGATCACGTCAAAGCCTTTGGCAGAAAACGCCTGTGCGATGCCGTTGCCCATGGTGCCGGCGCCAATAATGCCGACTGTCTTGATGGTAGTCATGATGAATCCTTAGCGAGAAAACATGTTGTATTGCTGGGGTTTAACCAATCTGAAAATAACCCCAAACCCTGAGATTACCGCAATCGAGAGTCAATCCTATTTCTTTCTGAATCGATACACTGCAAGTGTGCTTCTCAGATTGGGCAGGAATCCGATCTTTTGATCGTCGTCCAGATAGGCACGATCAAGAATCGCAAAGCCCAGCTGTCCAAGCAGTTCTTCAAAATCCCGGGCGGTAGCAAAGTGAAAATTCGGTGTGTTGTACCAGGCATAGGGCAGGCGCTTATTCACTGGCATATGGCCACCCAGCAGGGAGGTGACATGGGACCAATGGCCAAAGTTGGGGATGCTCACAATGCACTCGCGGCCGATCTCTCCGATCTCGCGTAAAACCCGCTCGGTTTCCTGGGTTGCCTGTAGCGCCTGTGATAGCACCACCACATCAAAGCGCCCTCGGCCAAACATGGCCAGTCCACGATCAATGTTCGCCTGGATCACTGCTACGCCACGTTGTACACAGGCCAACACATTTTCATCGGCAATCTCAACGCCCAGAGCCTGGCAGGACTGATGGGTAGAGAGCCAGTGCAGCAGGGTGCCGTCGCCACAGCCCAAATCCAGCACCCGGGTGTTGGGCGCAATCCAGCGCGCAATTTGGGCAAGGTCGCTGCGCAGTGAAGCGGTGGCTTGCAGTGCGGCCTGATTCACGTCCCACACTCCTTTGCGATTCGATCAAAGTAGGCGGCAATCAGGCGGTGATAGCGCGGATCATTCATGAGGAATGCATCATGGCCATGGGGCGCATCAATTTCAGCATAAGTCACCTGTTTTTTGGCAGTCAGTAGCGCTTCCACAATTTCGCGAGAGCGTTCGGGTGGGAATCGCCAATCGGTGGTAAACGAGACCAGCAGATTGCTGCACGCAATGTGGGCAAACGCCTTGGAGAGATCGCCCTGCATATCTTTGGCAGGATCAAAATAATCCAGGGCCCGCGTGATCAGCAGATAAGTGTTGGCATCAAAATAAGTGGAAAACTTTTCTCCCTGATAGCGCAGGTAGGACTCAATTTCGAACTCGACATCGAAACCAAATCGATAGTCGTTTGCACCCCGCAGCTGCCGACCAAATTTCTCTGCCATGTCATCATCGGACAGGTAAGTGATGTGGCCAATCATGCGGGCCACCGACAATCCAGTGCGGGGCACGGTGTTTTTAGCGTAGTAATGGCCCGCGTGAAAATCGGGGTCACTCACAATCGCCCGCCGGGCGACTTCATTGAATGCGATGTTTTGGGCTGAGAGTCGTGGTGTTGAGGCAATCACGACGGCATGCCGTAGTCGATTGGGATAGGCGATGGACCACTGCATGGCCTGCATGCCACCAAGACTCCCTCCCATTACCGCTGCGAATTGCGTGATGCCAAGACGATCAGCAAGACGGGCCTGGGCATTGACCCAGTCATCGACGGTGACCACCGGAAAGTCTGCACCATAAGGCCGGCCAGTGACGGGATTGATCGAGGCTGGGCCGGTTGATCCGAAACAGGACCCGAGATTGTTCACTCCGATTACAAAAAATCGATTGGTGTCTACCGGTTTGCCAGGGCCTACCATGTTGTCCCACCAGCCGATGTGATTCGGGTCATCCGGGTGGGTGCCTGCGACATGGTGTGATGCATTCAATGCGTGGCAGATCAGTACCGCATTGCTGCGGTCGGCATTCAGTTGCCCATAGGTCTCATATATGAGCTGATAGGGCGAAAAAGACTGTCCGCTTTTCAACAGCAGCGGTTCCGAAAAGTCAGCCGACTGGGGTCTGATCGGCCCGACCGAGCCGGGTTGTAGGGAATTCAAGGCCATGCCTAATTCTGACGCAAGCCGTAAAAAGTACCTAGCCATGGCGGCGGATGTCAATTTTTTGACAATCTGGCACAAAGCTTGGCTTCAGGTGGACGGGCCGGTGTCAATGAGTTGTCAATTGTTTGCAGTTTCGGCAGGCAATGATGGGAATACTCCTTTTGCCGTAGAGCAATTTCAACCAAGGAGAGACAAATGCCCCGTAATTACAGACAACAGCATGGCCTGATTCCCCCCACCTCACTGCTGATCAAAGAGGCGCCACTGCGACCCTATCGCAGACTGACCCCTGACCAGCCGGAGCCGACGCAATCCATCACGCCTCGCCAGCAGGAGGTGCTGTTTTGTCTTGTTGAGGGCAAGCCCACAAAAAAGATTTGCGATGAACTGGGTATGTCGGAGGGCACTGCCAAGGTCCACATCAGCGCGATTTTTCGGGCGCTTCGGGTCCGCAATCGAACCCAGGCCACCCTGGCCGCATTACGCGATGGATGGATTCAACCGGAGATGTGGTCTCGGTCCTGATTCCACTTGCTCAGCAGCGCCGAGAGTTTAGAGGGATCGCCCTGCTTCAGGATTCGGCTGGCTTGTTTGACACATTCTGTGGCACGTGATCGCAGCACCTCTTGCTTGACCAGCAGCACCTGGGCAGGATGCATGGAGAACTCGCGCAGGCCAAAGCCCAGCAGCAGCCTTGTCAGATCAGGATCACCAGCCATCTCTCCGCAGACTGAAACAGGTTTGCCATGACGGTTGCAGGTCTTGATGACTTCATGCACCAAGCGCAGTACAGCAGGGTGCAGGGGATTGTAAAGGTGGGCGACATCGCCATCGGCCCGATCAATGGCCAAGGTGTATTGAATCAAGTCGTTGGTGCCCAGTGATGCAAAATCCAGTACAGGCAGTAGTCCATCAATGGCCAGGGCCGCCGCCGGTACCTCGATCATGGCGCCGATCGGAATCTGTGCATCGAAGGCCTGGCCACGCGCTTTGAGCTGCGCCATGGCGACGGTAATCAGTTTACGTGCCGCGACCATTTCCTGTGGACCACTTACCAGCGGAATCAGCATCTTGATCGGCCCATGGGCCGAGGCCCGAAGGATTGCCCGCAGCTGGGTGATGAAGAGCTCAGGTTCGGCCAGACAGAGTCGGATCGCCCGCAGCGCAAGCGCTGGATTTGAGGGTGCCTCGCGGTGGGCTGACACACTGGGAACTTCTTTATCTGCTCCGGAATCCAGGGTCCGGATCGTGACAGGCCGGCCTTTCAGCGCGATCACCACATTACGATAGGCCTCGTATTGCTCGTCTTCTGACGGTGGGTCGTTGCGGTTC
Organism: Burkholderiaceae bacterium; assembly: GCA_018882795.1. GTDB lineage: Bacteria > Pseudomonadota > Gammaproteobacteria > Burkholderiales > Burkholderiaceae_A > Lacustribacter. The sequence goes on from VERJ01000043.1 coordinate 8,025, forward strand.
ATGTACAGGAACTCGCTGCGAAACAGTCCAACACCCTGGCAGCCCGCCTCAATGGCCTGGGCGGCATCGGTTGGCAGATCAAGATTGGCAAAAAGCCTTACACCCTCGCCATCCAGGGTCTGGGCTGCAAGATGTTTGAGCCGGGTGAGCCGACTTCTAGCGACCGCCTGTTCGGCCTGCCGGACTTCATAGATGCTGCGGATGGGCGCATCAATGCTGCCCAGCACCACTCCTGCCTCAGCATCAATGATGACGGGTTCGCCCTGCTGGATCAGGCCGTGTAGGGTCTGCAGTCCAACCACTGCGGGCAGACCTAAACTGCGCGCCAGGATGGCGGTGTGTGATGTTGGGCTGCCGGTGTCGGTTGCAAATCCGGCAAAGGAGTGTTGCTTCAGCAGCAGCATGTCGGCGGGCGCGATGTCGTGGGCTACCAGGATCCACGGCAGATCGGCATGCTCACCTTGGCTGCTTGCAGCAGTACTTGGCAGAGCGATTCGATGGCTGCCATCCGGGTGGCGCATGGCTTTGAGTATTCGCTCTACGATCTGTCGAACATCGGCCCTGCGCTCGCGTAGATAGGCGTCATCAATGTTATCGAATTGCTCCGCGACAAGTTCATACTGCTGCACCAATGCCCACTCGGCATTACAGTGCTCGGCCAATATCCGATCCCGGGTCGCCTCAATCAGCATGGGGTCGTGGAGCACAATCGCTTGCAGATCTAAAAAAGCACGAAGCTCTGCGGCGACCTCCTTACCGATGTCTTGACGCATGCGCTCGAACTCTTCATCTACCGCACGTACAGCAGCATAGAGCCGCTCAACTTCCTGATGGCCCTCGGCCTGCTCGATTTGTCTTCTGGGAACATCAAGTGATGCCGGTGCGAGCACCCAGGCCCGGCCGATCGCGATGCCGCGCCCAACGGGAATGCCGGAGACAGAGAAGGCCACGGATCAGGACTCCTCGCCAAAACGCGATGCAAACAGCTCAACCAGGGCGATCATGGCGTCATCTTCTTGCTCACCGATCGTTTCAATTTCAACCTCGGTGCCCTTGCCTGCTGCCAGCATGGTCACGCCGAGCACGCTCTTGGCATTGACCCTTTTGTTGTTGCGCGATAACCAGACCTCGCATGGAAATTGTGTGGCGAGTTGACTGAGCTTGGATGAGGCCCGCAGATGCAGGCCAAGTGTGTTGATCACGGGAACGGTTTGTTTGGGCATGGGCGGGCCTTAACCAGGTACTGTTATCGGCGCACAGGAAGGCGATACGGTGTCAGCAAGCTTTTCGACCAACACGCCTGGGGCAAGTTCTCTATAGGTCAGCGCCTTGAGCATCATGGGCACGCTCACACCGGTCAATCCCCTGGCCTCGATCTCCGGGTGCAGACCCAGCCATGCGCAGGCCGCATTGCAGGGTGTAGCGCCAAGAATATCGCCGAGTATCACCACCTGGCCTGGTTTGCCCTCCTGCTTCCAGACCGTCTCGATGGTGGTGATGGCATCATCAAGTGAGGAATTGGCAGCAATATCCGCCACCACCACATCTGCGATGTAGCGGCCAAAGGTATGGCAGGCAACGGCGTGCAGGGCATGGCCAAGGGGCGCGTGGCAGACTAGGATGAGTGCAGTCATGAGGGAAGCACCGCGTCAATAAATCGCTGGGCGACATCAATTCCAGACTGGGCCGTGATTTCCTGAAAACCTGTGGGGCTCGTGACATTGATCTCGGTGAGGTGATCACCAATCACGTCCAGGCCCATCAGTGCCAGCCCCCTTGGTGCAAGCCGCGCACCCACTGCAGCCGCGATTTCCCGATCACGTGGCGATAAGGGGATGGCCACGCCTTTGCCCCCTGCGGCAAGATTACCCCGTGATTGGCCCTCGGGCGGAATCCTGGCCAGTGCCATGTCAATGGGTGTGCCATTGATCACAATGATGCGTTTATCACCCTCGGTGATTTTCGGCAGATAGCGTTGGATCACGATATGCCGCCTGCCATGATCGGTCAATAGCTCAATTGCTGAAGGCAGGTTGGGATCTTTGGCCTCCAGCACAAACACACCGATGCCACCCATGGCATCCAAGGGTTTGACCACGATTTTGCCGTGGTGGACTGCAAATTCTTTGAGTGCGCGAAGGTCGCTTGATACCAGCGATTGGGGTGTGAATTCGGGAAATTCTAGGGCGGCCATTTTTTCGCCGTGGTTGCGCAGCGCCTGCGGAGAATTGAGCACACGTATGCCTTGGCGCTCTGCGATTTCCAGCAGCTGTGTGGCCACCAGATAACTTGCATCAAAGGGCGGATCTTTACGCATCAGAATCAGATCAAACTCTGATGCATCGCGCCAGCTGGCGGAGTCTTCAATCCACCAGATGCTGGCCTGCGGATTATCAATGCGCACCTGATGCGCAAAGATCTCCAGTGCAGCACCTGATCCGGATGCCCGTGCCCGCAGCCCATGCAGCTCAGCGGTGTGGGTCTCAATACCACGCCGCTGGCATTCGCGCATCATGGCAAAAGTGGTGTCTTTGTATGTGGCAAAACCACTCAAGGGATCGCACACGAATAAGACGCGCTGGGTCATGGCCTGGTCTGCTCCAGCTCAAGGGATGCCGCCAGCATCGCTAAGCGGGCAATCACCCCATAAACGTAATAGCGGTTCGGCGCGGCATCAGGATGAATGGTGCCATCGGGCTGCAGACAGCTTTCATCAAACGGCAGGGGCGCAAACTTCATTCCTGGCGAATTGAGGTTTTCATCGGGACCGCGTTCTGCATGGACCCGGTAAAAACCGCCCACCACATAGCGGTCCACCATATAGACCACCGGCTCAGCGACTGCATCATCCACCACTTCCACGGTGGGCACGCCTTCTTGGATCAGTACATTGGAGACGGATAGGCCTTCTTTGATGACCGCCATTTTGTTGCGTTGTTTGCGGTTCAGATTCATTACTTCGCTAGCATCTTTTACGGTCATGATGCCCATGCCATAAGTGCCCGCATCCGCTTTGACCACCACGAATGGGGTCTGCTTGATCTCCAATTCCTTGTATTTGATGCGAATTTTTTCAAGCATCGTGGATACGTTATCGGCCAAGCAGGATTCACCCTCGCGGGCATGAAAATCCACTTGTGAGCAGGTGGCAAACATGGGATCCAAGACCCAGGGGTCGATCTGCAGACGTTCAGAAAATTCCCGCACTACGGTCGAGTAGGCTGCAAAGTGCTGGGATTTGCGTCGCACCGACCAGCCGGCATGCAGGGGCGGAATCATTTGTTGGCCCTCAATACCGCGAAGAATTTCTGGAACGCCCGCCGAGAGATCATTGTTTAAGAGAATGCCGCAGGGATTAAAGCCCTCCACCCCGATCCGGCTGCCGCTGCGAATGATCGGCTCAAGCAGCAGGCTGGATCCATCTGGCAGTGTGATTGGTGTGGGGCTGGTGATTTCCGGAATCAGGGTGCCAATGCGAATCTCAAGGCCAGATTGACGCAGCAGGCCCGCCAGCCGCGCCACATTGCTCAGGTAATAGGTATTGCGGGTGTGATTTTCAGGTATGAGCAGCATGCGCCGTGCATCGGGGCAGCGGCGCTCCACCGCCGCGCTCATCGCCTGTACGGTCAGTGGCAGAGCATTTTCCGAGAGGTTGTTAAATCCACCAGGGAATAAATTCGTGTCCACCACCGATAGCTTGAATCCCGCGTTACGGATATCCACCGAGGTGTAAAAGGGCGGCGTATGGGCAAGCCATTGGGAACGGAACCAGTGTTCGATCTCAGCGCTGGCATCCAGGATTTGACGCTCCAAAGCAAGGAGCGGGCCGCCGCCGTTGGCGGCATTGAGTATTTGAGGCACCATAACTGGGCATTTTATCCAAGCCGTGCCACAAGCGTCCGAAATAAAAAAGGCCCGCCATTGACGGGCGGGCCCAAAGGATGCGACAAGGAGAACAGCATTTACATGTAATAGGCCTTTTCACCGTGAGATGTGGTGTCCAGGCCCTCACGTTCGGCCTCTTCGCTGACCCGCAGGCCAACGACCATTTTCACAATCAGCAGGGCAATCACGGAGACCACCGCAGATAAGATGATGGTGGTGACCACCGCTTCGGCCTGCACCAGCAGCTGACCGCTGATCGAGTAATCCGTGCTGGCTTTATTGGCCACGTAATCGAAGATTCCGGAACCGCCCAGCGAGGGTGCAGCGAATACGCCAGTCAGCAACGCTCCAACGATGCCGCCAACACCATGCACGCCAAACACATCCAGTGAGTCATCGGCTTTCAGCATACGTTTCAGACCTGTTACACCCCAGAGGCAGACCAGGCCTGAGGCAAAACCAATCACCAGCGCACCGACCAATCCCACGAAGCCTGCCGCAGGGGTAATGGCCACAAGCCCTGCCACCGCACCGGATGCTGCACCCAGCATAGAGGGCTTGTTGCGAAACACGGCCTCACCGAGTGTCCAGGCCACAATCGCCGCAGCGGTTGCAAAGAGCGTGTTGGTGACCGCCAACGCTGCCGTGCCTGTGGCCTCCAGATTGGATCCGGCGTTAAAGCCAAACCAGCCCACCCACAGCATGGCGGCACCCACCATGGTCAGTGTCAGGTTGTGTGGGGGCATTGGCTCGCGGCCATAGCCCGTGCGTTTGCCCACCATGTAGGCGGCAACCAGGCCAGCAACGCCTGCGTTGATGTGCACAACTGTGCCGCCGGCGAAATCGAGCGCACCTTTGGCCCAGAGTGCCCCAGCGGCTGCGGTGACGGCCTCCAGTGTTTTGGCATCCATGATGGCATCCGGCCCGTCCCAGTACCAGACCATGTGGGCGGTTGGGATGTAGGCAAATGTGAACCACAGCACCAGAAACATCATCACCGCCGCGAATTTCATGCGCTCAGCAAATGCGCCAACAATCAGTGCACAGGTAATTGCCGCAAAAGTACCCTGGAAAGCGACAAACATCAGCTCGGGAATGACAACACCCTTGCTGAATGTCGCAGCCACCGAGTCCCCGGTGATGCCGGAGAGAAAAATCTTGTCAAAACCACCGAAATACGGGCTGCCACCAGTGAAAGCCAGTGAATAGCCGTAGATCGCCCAGAGCACAAAGATGGTTGCTGCACCGACCATGACCTGCATGAGCACTGAGAGCATGTTTTTCGACCGGACCAGGCCGCCATAGAAAAGCGCAAGGCCTGGCACGATCATGGACAAGACCAGCACGGTGGAGATCATCATGAAGGCCGTATCGCCCTTATTAGGAACGGGAGTTGGGGGTGTTGCTGCAGCAGGGGCGTCTGCAGCAAAAGCCAACGATGCCAGGCCGACCGTGCCCAACACGGCCAGCAGCGGCTTGGCATAGCGCGCAATTGGAGTGTGAAGAGATTTCATAAATGCCTCGTTTGGATGGATTGATGGTGAATCACAGGGCTTCTTTGCCGGTCTCGCCGGTGCGAATGCGAATCACCTGTTGAAGGTCATAGACGAAGATTTTTCCGTCGCCGATCTTGCCGGTGCGGGCGGCGCCCTCAATGGCCTCAATGGCACGATCTAAAAGGTCATCGGAGACGGCCGCTTCGACTTTTACCTTGGGTAGAAAATCCACCACATATTCCGCCCCCCGATAGAGTTCGGTGTGGCCCTTTTGGCGCCCAAATCCTTTGACTTCTGTCACCGTGATGCCTTGCACGCCGATGGCCGATAGGCTCTCGCGGACTTCGTCAAGCTTAAATGGCTTGATGATTGCTGTGATGAGTTTCATGTTGTCCTCTCGTTAAAGACGGGCTGCGGTGTTTTGCCAGGCCCTGTGTTGCGTCGGATTAAAAGGTTTTGGTCAGCGAGACAGCAGCGCCGTTGCCATAAAGCTTCGTGGATCTGCCGTCAATTGTTGAGCTGTACCACCCCTTGGCATCAGCATTCAGTCCAGTCACGGTGTAATAGTTCAGTCCAAGAACCCAGCCCTCAATGTCGTAGGCGAGGCCGATGGAATAGTCTTTGATCATTCCGAGGTCGGCGACCCTATCTTTCAGATCCGTAAATCCTGCATGCACCTTGAGAGTTAACTTAGGTGCGATTTCCTGGGCGAGGGAAAGGTCGTAGTAGAGAGTGCCCTTCGACGAGGAGGTTGCACTTCGCTGCAAATCTGTGAACCCGTCTTTTCCGATCCCGAAATAACGGTCACTTAAGGTGTAAGAGGTTTTTAAGCTGATCGGACCCCATCCCAGACCGAGATAGAGCTCGTTCGTATTGACGGTATTTTTCGTGTCCGTATCCGAGGTCTGGGCTCCTGGGTAGTAGTAATAGATAGTGCCTAGATCAAGGCTGATCCCAACTATTTCCGTTTTGAATCCGCCATAGAAATCCATTTCGATGCCGCTGCCATAGGGGGAGGCAAAGTCAGCAACGCTAGAGTTCCAGTTGCCGAGATAAAACCCTAATTTGTGGGCAAAGTCGACTCCGCCTTGAATAGCAGGCTTTTTATCTGACTGCGAAACGCCTCGGAATCTGTAGTCAGATGTCAGCCCGAAATTGCCGCTGATCGTGAAGTCGGGCTCGGGGGCCTTCTTCTCTTGAGCGAGCGCTGGTAGAGCGGCTGCACAGAGGGCGAGGGCGATGACGGTCTTTTTCATAATAGGACTCCTTAAAAGGTATCGATCAGGAGTGATCGCTTAACGCTTAAGCGAAAGCTGTGCCAGGAAAAATCATCTCAATCACCCCCAAAAAATAACTGTTTTGTGCGTAATCGAGGCATTGACCCAGGGCTTGTGCACTAAAAAGATGCGGGCCATGCGCCAAGATTGGGCAAGTGTTGTGTGCCCGCATGTCCCTTGCTCGTCTCACGTGTTAAATTTCCCGCATGAATAAATCACCTTTCCCCCCCTTTCCCCCGATGCCCAAGGCCTTCACTGAACTGCAAGAGAAGGTGGCCGAGCTGATCCGCTCCTCGCCAGCCGGTGAGGTGGAAAAGCATATGAAGACAGCCCTGTCCTCTGCCATGTCCAAGATGGATGTTGTCACCCGAGAGGATTTCGATCTGCAGCAGCAGATGCTGGCCAAGGCCTTAGAAAAACTCGCCGTGCTCGAAAAGCGGGTCGTTGAGCTGGAAACCGCCAAGAAGGCGCAATAAGCCTCAGGCCTAAGCCAAACCGTCGATAGCATTGCCGCCGTGGGCCATGAACAATGGCCGGGTGTCGTTTTCCGTCGTCCACTCCCGCGCTATCGCCGCCCTTACACCCCTGCCAGTATCGGTTGAAACCGATCTGTCTAATGGCCTGCCGCAATTCTCCATCGTTGGGCTTCCCGATGCCGCCGTTCGCGAGGCAAAGGAGCGGGTCCGCGCGGCTATCCTGAATTCCGGGTTCGAGTTTCCTCAGCATCGCATCACCGTCAATCTGGCGC
>VERJ01000044.1 GCA_018882795.1 Burkholderiaceae bacterium
GGGTCTTGGGCAAAAACAGCAGATGACTGATCAGCCCGGTAGCGCTGCGAATATGATGACCGATCAAGAGGTTCTGCAACACCGTGGCCTGCTCGAAGAGTTCAATATTTTGAAAGGTGCGGGCGATGCCCTTCCAGGCAATTGCATGGGGTGCGGCGCTGCTGAGATCTTGGCCACGATATTCCAGTCGGCCGCTGGTCTGTGGATAGATGCGGCTGATGACGTTAAAGACGGTAGACTTGCCCGCGCCGTTTGGGCCAATCAGGGTTAAGACCTCGCCCCGCTGCACATCAAAACTCACCTGGTCCACCGCCAACAATCCGCCAAAGCGTCGGGAAATCGACTCTGCACGCAGCAGTGGTGAGGTGCTGTCTGCGGCATGTGCCGGATTCATCTGAACGGCATGATTCATTTAATGCAGCCGCTCAGATTTCTGGAAGGCCCGCTGGCGTCGAAACATGCCACGGCGATAAAACGGGAAAAGCTGAAAGTAGGCCCGGGTCTTCAGCCAACGGCCATAAAGGCCCCTCGGCTCAAAAAGCACCACCGCCACCAGTATCAGACCATAGACCACATTCTGCAGGCCTGCTGTGTTGGCCATGGCCTGCGGTAGAAAGTCCTTGCCGATCGCAATTAACGGCGGCATAAGCACAATAAACATTGCACCGAAAAACACACCATGGATGCTGGCCAAGCCGCCAATTATCACCATGAATGCAAAATCAAGCGATAACAGCAGGGTGAAGTTTTCCGGCGAGATATGCCGCAGATAGTGGGCATACAACGCCCCGCCCAACCCGGTAAACGCGCCGGAGATCATGAAGGCTGCGATCTTGATGCGGCCCGCATGAATGCCCATGCTCTGAGCAGAGATTTCCGAATCACGGATCGCCACCAACGCCCGGCCAGTGGGGCTGCGCAAGAGATTCAGCGTCAACAGGGTAGATAACAGCACCACCCCAAGGGCCAGATAAAAAAATGAGGACTGAGTGTTGAACACAATTCCAAGCATCTGCGCGGGCTTCACATTCAATCCCGATGTGCCATTGGTAAACGACTCCCACTTGATCAGCACTTCTTCCACAATCAGTCCGAGCGCCAGCGTAGCGATGCCCAGAAAAATGCCCTTCACCCGCAATGCCGGGAGCGCAATCAGTGCGCCCATGAGCACATTGGCGAGCACTGTGCATGAGAATGCCCCCAGGAGGGGCCAGCCACGATTCACCAAATAAGCCTGAACAAAGGCACCAAGTCCGAAAAAAGCCGCATGCCCCAGCGAGAGCTGGCCGGTGTAGCCCAACAGAATCATCATGCCCAGGCCGACCAAGGAATAAACCAGAATCAGATTCAGCTGGGCCAACCAGAACTCGGGCAGCATGATTGGCGCGACTGATAGCAGAAGCATCAGCAACCCATACCAAAACGCCTCACCACGGTGGGTGATCAGCCGGATGTCCTGCGCATAATCAGTGCGGAAAAGAAATCGCATAATGGTGCTGTTGGATTGGTTCGAGGACTCAGACCTTCTTGCGCGTACGCTCACCCAGAAGGCCACTGGGGAAAAGTAGCAACACCAGTAGCATCACCACATAGGCGGCCACTTCCTTGAATCCTTCGGGCAGATAGAAACCAGAAAGTGTCTCGGCCACACCGATCACGATGCCCCCCAGGATTGCACCGGGCAGGCTAGTGAACCCCCCCACCACGGCCGCAGGAAGCGCTTTGAGTCCGATAAAGCCCATGTTCATATGCACGAACGTAATGGGTGCCAACAAAATTCCGGCCAAACATGCAAGTGCGGCCGCCATGCTCCAGACCAGACCATTAAAGCGTTTCACGGGAATGCCCATGTAAACCGCCGCCAGCTGATTCTGGGATGAGGCCCGAAGTGCAATGCCTACCCGCGTGAAGCGAAACATCAGATACAGCAGCAGGCAGATGAGCAATGTGGAGCCGATCACCACCAGGTGATCAACGGAGATCACTAAACTAAAAAAATTCGCTGTCTTACCGGCGTAGGGCACCGACAGTGTGTGGGTCTCGGTACCAATCACAGGCATCATGGCCACCAGCCCGCGTGCGATATAGCCCAGGCCAATGGTAAGCAGCACCACGGCAAGCGCAGTCTGTCCCAGCACGGGCCGAATCACCGTGCGCTCCAATACATAGCCCAACAGCCCCACCGCCAGCAGGCAGACTGGAATTGCCATCCAGAACGGCAGCCCCAGGAATTGCATCAGCACCAGCGCAGTGAACCCGCCCACCATCATCAGCTCACCCTGGGCAAAACTAACAGTCTCCGTGGCCTTGTAGATCAATACAAAGCCCAAGGCGATGAGCCCATAGATGCAGCCCTGCGACACACCACTCAGAATGATCTGAAGCAAAGCAGTTTCCTCGAGTAAACCGAGATGGCCGGGGCCTGCACTCAGGCTGCGCCCCGGTCACATCATCGAAAAAGAATCACTTTACTTCGACCCAGCGACCGTTTTGAATCTGCGAGAGGGCCGAATAGGTTGATCCGAGGTGATTTTTCTCGGTGAAGGTTGTGGGTGGCACACCCAGCGGACTAGTCTGAGTGCCCATGGTTTCAAAGGCGCGGGCCAGCGTTTCTGTGGTGAGATTCTTGCCTGCCTTGTCCATGCCACGGCTTAACAAATCAATGATCCAGTAGCCATATAGCGTGAAGAGTTGGGGGTCGGTGTTGGTGCGGGCCTTGAAATCCGCCGCCCACTTACGCACCGCCGGGTTGGCAGAATCCGCATAGGGAATCGGGGTAGAACTCACAGCATAAAACCCATTGACTGCCTCACGACCCAGCATGGGAATCAGTTCTGTGTAAGCGCCAATCGATCCAATAAAAGTCGGGTTAAAGCCAGTTTTGCGTGCCTCCGCCATCACGGCAGGGGTCTCGCGAATCAGGGTGCCCATGGCAACAAAATCGCAATTGGCAGCGCGCAGCCGGGCCACCTGTGAAGAAAAATCAGTGGCGCCACGCTTGTAGGTCACGGTCTCGGCCATCGCGACATTGATGCTCTTTAGACCATCAGTGGCGCCACGAAAGATTTCAAGACCAAATTCATCATCTTGGTACAAAGCGCAGGCCCGCTTGGCGCCAACACGTTTATAGAGTGCCGGCACATGCTCACGCATGGAGCCGTAATAGTCATCCAGAATCGCGAACTTCAGCTTGCTGACTGGTTCGAACATGTCGCGGGCGGTGGTCAGCGGTGCGAAATTCATCACGTTCTTCTCGAACTGAATCGGCATGGCCGCATTGTTCACCACAGTACCGATGGTGCCCGCCATAACAAAGATCTTGTCCTGGTTCACCAGCTTCTGGGCCACCTGGGCGCCACGGGTGGGGCTGTAAGCGGAGTCCTCCACCAGTAGTTTCAGTCGCCGGCCCTGAATGCCCCCCGCCGCATTGATCTCGTCGACGCGCATTTGCATGCCGGCCACCGCCATCTTGCTAAATCCCGCCAGGGGGCCGGAAAGATCCTGAATGGTGCCAATGAGCACTTCATTGGCCGACACACCCTGAGATTGCGCATGGGCAGGCACTGCTGCAGCCGCGCAAAACACACCAACCGCCAAAACACCCGCTATGCGATGACGCTTGAACATGACTCCTCCTTTATAAGAATCGATCTGAAGACTCAACTCAAAAATTATGGAAGGAGCCGGTGAATCCGGCCATCACGGACCGCTCGGTGGTTACCCTTGGTTTGGCCTTATCCCCGATGATCAGCCAGGAGATCCTCGCGGGGCCATGGCCTAATTGAAAGGGCCATTCAACTGCACATTGGCATAGTTCAAAAAGCCCGCAATGGTGACCCAGGTGATGTAAGGCAGCAGTAGCAGACTGGCGACGCGTGAGATACGCCAGAAATAGGCAATGATCGCTACGATCGAGAGCCATAAAAACACCAACTCGATCATGGACCAATCGGGCCGCTTGAGCATGAAAAACAGCCCACTCCACACGATATGCAGCACGCTATTGATGGCAAACAACACCAAAATGGTGCGCCGCTCAGAAGGCCCGCGTGTGCGCCGCCAGGCAATCACAGCGGCAGTCACGATCAGCACAAACACGGACGTCCAGATCACACCAAAAGCCCAGTCGGGCGGCTTCCATGGGGGCTGCTTCAGGGCTTGATACCAGGGCCCAAGATCGGTCAGCCGCTGGCCAATCACCGACACGATGGAAACCCAGGCCACGGCCACGGCAATCTGACGCAGCAGCACAATTTTTGAGGGATGTGATGTCACGGAATTCATGCCTACAGTTTAGGTGTTTTTACGGGCAGACCATAAAAAAACGCTGGAAATCCGTAAACTACCGCCTGATCAATAGGTCGGCCTCCTCGGCCACAACCCCCTCAATTCATTTGTGGAGAACCGTATGACCGCAACCTCTAAAAAGGCCTTTGTGGCCAAGAAAGCGCTCCTGAGCACAGCCGCCGCTGCGGTAATTCTGGCCGGATGCAGCCCCAAGGACAGCTCTGTGAAAATCGGCCATGTCGCCCCGATGACCGGCTCAATCGCCCACCTGGGCAAAGACAATGAGGCCGGTGCCAAGCTGGCGATCGCGGATCTGAATAAAGCCGACGTCAAGATCGATGGCAAGAAAGTGGTCTTCAGCCTGATTTCTGAGGATGATGGCGCCGATCCCAAACAAGGCACAGCTGCCGCACAGAAGCTGGTCGATGCAAAAGTGGTCGGCGTGGTGGGTCACTTGAATTCCGGCACCACGATTCCGGCTTCCAAAATCTACAGCGATGCGGGCATCCCGCAGATTTCCCCCTCTTCCACCAACCCCAAATACACGCAGCAGGGATTCAAGACTGCATTCCGTGTCGTGGCCAACGACGCCACACTGGGCGGTGTGCTTGGTAAATATGCGGTCAATGAACTCAAGGGCAAAAGCATCGCGGTGATTGATGACCGAACAGCCTATGGTCAAGGCGTTGCCGATGAGTTCGTAAAAGGCGTAGAGGCCGCGGGCGGCAAAGTCGTGGACCGTCAATTCACCACCGACAAGGCCACGGATTTCATGTCGATTCTCACAGCGATCCGCGCCAAGAAGCCCGATATCTTGTTCTATGGCGGGATGGATGCCGTGGGCGGCCCAATGCTGCGTCAGATGGATCAGCTCAAAATCAACGCCAAATTCATGGGTGGTGATGGCGTTTGTACTAGTGAGATGATCAAGCTTGCCGACAAAGCGCTTGGCAATAACCGTGTCTTCTGCGCTGAAGCCGGTGGCGTGGTCGGCCCCTACGAAAAGAAAATGGCCGACTTCCGCGAGCGCTTCAAGAAAGAAATGGGTGCCGAAGTGAATCTGTATTCACCCTATGTCTACGATGCCGTGATGGTGATGGTCGAGGCCATGAAGAAGGCCAACTCCACCGATCCCAAAAAGTATTTGCCGGAGCTGGCTAAGGTCCAACACGACGGGATTACCGGCCCAATCAGTTTCGATGATAAAGGCGACATTAAAGGCGGCACACTTACCCTCTTCACCTATAAAGATGGCAAACGCGAAGCGCTGAAGGTCATTCAGTAACCTTTCAAGCACATCACCCACTGAAAAGGAGTCAGGGAGAAGGACGGCAGATCACCACCTTCTCCCTTTCTATTTAGAACACTCTGCTGATGGATACCCTGATTCAGCAGCTGATCAATGGCCTGGTCCTGGGCAGCGTCTATGCGCTGGTGGCCCTGGGCTACACCATGGTCTATGGCATCTTGCAACTGATTAATTTCGCCCATGGCGATGTACTCATGATCGGTGCCATGGTGTCACTCACCGTGCTGAACATCATCAAGGCGGTTGCGCCGCAGACACCGCTGATTGCACAGCTGATCATCGCTACCGCAGTAGCAGTCCCCGTATGCATGCTGATAGCCGCAAGCATTGAGCGTATCGCCTATCGGCCCCTGCGCAACTCACCAAGGCTTGCGCCCCTGATCACCGCCATTGGCATTTCCATCGTGCTGCAGACCCTGGCCATGATCATCTGGTCGCCCAATCCGCGTGTGTATCCAGACCTGCTGCCGACCACACCCTTTGAAATTGGTGGCGCGCTGCTGGCACCCAAACAGTTACTCATCCTGGCCGTGGCCGCACTGTCGATGGCTGGCCTGCTGCTTCTGGTGCATAAGACCCGGCTCGGCCGTGCCATGCGGGCCGTGTCAGAAAATCCGCGCATCGCCATGCTGATGGGCATCAATCCCGATCGCATCATCACTGCCACCTTCATGCTCGGGGCTGCGCTGGCCGCAATCGCAGGAGTGCTGGTGGCCATGAATTACAACATCGCGCAGTTCACGATGGGTTTTCTTCTGGGCCTTAAAGCATTCACCGCTGCGGTCTTGGGTGGCATCGGCAATCTGGGTGGCGCCGTTGCCGGTGGGCTACTGCTGGGAATCATTGAATCATTTGGCGCAGGCTATATCGGTGATCTGACGGGCGGTTTCCTGGGTAGCCACTACCAGGACATCTTTGCCTTTGCCGTACTGATCGTGGTGCTGATCTTTCGCCCTTCCGGGCTGTTGGGCGAGCGCGTAGCCGACCGCGCCTAGCGCGGAAGGCAAGCAACCATCATGCATTGGGGCAATGTATCGATTCCGCTGACGAGACGCAATGCGCTGATTGCAGCGCTTGCCGTTGGTGCCGCACTCCTGCTCTTGCCTTTTGTGGTGGGGCTCGCTGGCAACGCCTGGGTGCGTATTCTGGCCTTTGCCCTGCTCTACATCATGCTGGCCCTTGGCCTGAACATTGTGGTGGGCTATGCGGGCCTGCTGGATCTGGGCTATGTCGCGTTTTATGCGGTCGGCGCCTATATGTATGGCCTGCTGGCCTCACCACATTTGTTTGAGCAGTTTGCCTGGATCCGAGAGACATTCCCCAATGGTCTGCACAACTCCATCTGGCTTGTGATTCCGCTCTCGGCGCTGCTTGCGGCCTTATTCGGTGTACTGCTGGGGGCACCAACACTGAAACTTCGGGGGGATTACCTTGCGATTGTGACATTGGGGTTTGGGGAGATCATTCGCATATTCCTCAACAACCTGAATGCACCGATCAATCTGACCAACGGGCCGCAAGGCTTAACCAACATTGATCCCATCCGCATCGCTGGCGTCAACTTGTCACGGCCATTTGATCTCTTTGGCATCACGATCCCTGCTGTACAGCTCTACTACTACCTGTTCTTGCTACTCACGGTCATTGTTGTGGTGATCACCGTGCGACTGCAAGATTCCCGCATTGGCCGTGCGTGGATCGCGATTCGTGAAGACGAAATCGCCGCCAAGGCAATGGGGATCAATACCCGCAATGTGAAGCTGCTCGCCTTCGCCATGGGCGCATCGTTTGGCGGTGTATCGGGCGCAATGTTCTCGGCGTTTCAGGGGTTCGTGTCACCCGAGAGCTTCACACTCATGGAGAGCATCGTGATCGTGGCCATGGTGGTGCTGGGCGGCATGGGCTATGTACCCGGCGTGATCCTGGGCGCGATTCTGCTCTACGCTATCCCCGAGGCCCTACGCTATATCGCAAAACCATTGCAGGAAGCGATCTTCGGCACGGAGCTACTTGCACCGGAAGCCCTGCGCATGCTGCTCTTTGGCCTGGCCATGGTGCTGATCATGCTGTATCGGCCGCGTGGATTGTTATTCCCGAAGAGGGCCCTATGAACAGCACGCCCTTATTAGAGGTGCGGGCTGCCCGAAAGACTTTTGGCGGCCTGGTGGCGCTTGAGAGTGTCGACATTAAGATCAAGCGTGGCGAGATTTATGGCCTGATCGGACCCAATGGGGCGGGCAAGACTACGTTTTTTAACGTGATCACCGGGCTCTATGCGCCCGATGGCGGGAGCTTTAAGCTCAACGGCCGGGCCTATGAACCCTCTGCTGTGCATCGGGTTGCAGAGGCAGGTATTGCACGGACCTTTCAAAACATTCGGCTTTTTCCTGACATGACGGCGCTGGAAAACGTGATGGTCGGACGACATCTACGGACCCACGGACTACATCACGGTGTCATTGGTGCCGTGCTGCGGACACGGCAATTTCTGGCAGGGGAGTCAGCAATCCGCGCCCGCGCCCGTGAACTGCTGGCCTACCTGGGGATTGAGCGCTATGCAGATGCAGTCGCCAAGACCCTATCGTATGGCGATCAGCGTCGACTGGAAATCGCCCGGGCACTGGCCACGGAGCCGCAGCTGCTGGCCCTGGATGAGCCGGCTGCGGGCATGAACGCCACCGAGAAAAATCTGCTGCGCGAAACGCTAGAAAAAATCCGCCAAGATGGCAAGACCATCCTGATCATTGAACACGATGTGAAGCTGGTGATGGGCCTGTGCGATCGCGTGACCGTGCTGGACTACGGCAAGGTAATCGCAAATGGACTGCCTAGCGAAGTGCAGCGCAATCCTCAGGTGATCGAGGCCTATCTGGGATCGGGGATCACCCATGCCTAACCAACACGCCACACCCGCCCTGGAGTTAAAGGGCCTGAAAGTCCGCTACGGTGGAATACAGGCCGTCAAAGGCGTGAGTCTGTCTGTGCAATCCGGTGAACTGGTCACACTGATCGGTGCCAATGGCGCAGGTAAAACCACGACATTGAAGGCGATCACAGGGTTGGTGGATTCAGCGGAAGGACAAATCTTGTTTCAGGGCCAAGACATCACCAGCGCACCCCCTCACCTGCTGGCAGCGCAAGGGCTGGTGATGGTGCCTGAAGGAAGAGGTGTCTTCACACGCATGACCGTCCGCGAGAATCTGCTGATGGGCGCACACTGCCTGAGCAGTGACCATCACGGCGGCCAGCGGATCACCGCCACAGCGGTTCAGCATGGGATTGAAGAGCAACTCACGATTTTTCCTCGGTTAAAGGAACGCTTCCATCAGTTAGCCGGAACGCTTTCCGGGGGAGAACAGCAGATGTTGGCCATGGCACGGGCGCTCATGACCCGGCCCGCCCTGCTGCTTCTGGATGAACCCTCCATGGGACTCTCGCCGGTAATGGTGGAAAAGATTTTTGATGTGATTCGGGGCATCTCCGCAAAGGGCGTGACCATTCTGCTGGTAGAACAAAATGCCCGGCTAGCGCTGCAGGCCGCCCATCGCGGCTATGTCATGGATTCCGGCATGATCACGACCAGCGCCGACGCCAAGACACTGCTGAACGATCCCGCCGTGCGCACCGCCTACCTGGGCGAGTAATGCTCTGTTGATTGAGGGCTCGGGGCCTAGCGCTGGGGGATTTCGAACCGGCGAACGCTTGCAGCCGGGCGAAACCCGGCGCTAGGCCAGGAGCCGTCGAAGTGAGATTTGCCAACCCGCAAGCCTCCAAGTGACACGAGGGGAGAGCATCGGGATGTCGACGAGTTGAGCGTCGGAGGCAAACGCTTTTAGCTGTTGTTTGCCGACCGCGAAACGAGCGACACCCGAGGCTAGGCACCGAGCGCTCGATTTAAATTGCTCCCGGCGCTAAATAATCTTCGAGAATCGATTCGGATTGACCTGCGACTGAAAGTAACGATCAAACACCATCGCAATGCCCCGCAGGAAAAACCGGCCCTTCGGCGTGATGTGAATGCGATCCGCAGAGACCGTAAGCATCTCTTCCGGCTCGAATGATTCCCTCAGCTGTGCCAATTCTTTGGCGAAGTATTCCTGAAACACCACACCATGGCTGTGACCGATTGCCTCCATCGATAGATCGCCCTGGCACATCAGTTCCATGATGACATCACGACGAATCAGATCATCACTGGAGAGTTCAATGCCGCGGGTCACCGGTAGTTGGCCGCGATCCAGACAGGCATAGTATTCATCCAGGGTTTTCACGTTCTGGCCAAATGAGGCGCCGATCTTGCTGATCGAGGAGACCCCCAACGCCAGCAGATCGCACTCAGCCTGCGTGGTGTAACCTTGAAAGTTGCGATGCAGAGAGCCGCGACGTTGGGCGACCGCGAGTTCATCATCGACCCGAGCGAAGTGGTCCATGCCAATAAACTGATAGCCCGCATCCAGCATGCGATTGATGGCGAGCAACATGATCTCCAGCTTGACTTCTGCGCTGGGCATATCGGTTGGATCAATGCGACGCTGCGGCTTAAAACGCTCCGGCAGATGGGCGTAGCTATAGAGTGCCAGGCGATCCGGTGCGGCCTCCAGTACCCGATCTAGGGTGCGTGAAAAGCCTTCGGGCGTCTGCTTGGGCAGGCCATAGATGAGGTCCATGTTGATTGATTGGAAGCCGCACTCACGGGCCGTGGCCAGCGTGGCCATGGTCATTTCTTCGGGTTGGATGCGATGCACCGCTTTTTGCACAGCTTCATCGAAGTCTTGAACCCCGATGCTCATGCGGTTAAATCCAAGATCCGCAAGCAGGTGGATAATTTTTTCATCTGCGCTGCGCGGGTCGATTTCGATTGCGTATTCACCCTCGGGATCAAAATCAAAATTGTCCCGCAACATGCGCATCAGCCGGGAGAGCTCGCTGGCATTGAGAAATGTGGGCGTGCCACCACCGAAGTGCATCTGGGTGACCCGGCGGCTGTTGGGCAGATAGGAAGTCTGAAGCTTGATCTCTTTTTCAAGGTAGTCCAGATACTGCGCCGAGCGGCTGTGATCCTTGGTGATGACCTTATTGCAGGCACAGTAATAGCAAATCGACGCACAGAAAGGCAGATGCACGTAGAGGGATAAGGGCTTGTTCGGCTCAATACGATCTCGATGATCGAGCCATTTTGCATGGGCTCGCGCATCAAACCCTTCGTGAAAACGATCTGCGGTGGGATAGGAGGTATAGCGGGGTCCAGGCCGATCAAAACGTCGGATCAGGGCCTCGTCAACACCAAAACTCTCAATGGTGGTGGTCATGACAATCTCTGAAAAATTGATTGAAAGTGAGTATGTCAAACCATCCGGAAAATACGTTGATCGAAATCAATCGGAACAGGTGCGTGATACGTCGGATTAGGACATGGGTCAAAGGATGAATAAAAAAGCGCCCAAAGGGGGGAGCCTTTGGGCGCTGCCTCCTTAGCCCTGGACGGGGGACATCCGTATGAAAGGCGTTCGGGAGGCGAAGGGCGGAAGCGAGGGATCCCCCGCCCTTAACAGCTCTTCTTGAGGAGAGTCTTGTTTTACCGGGCCGCTCCACTGCTGGCGGTACGAACCACGCGCGCTGGTGGGGTGGTGCGGAGCTCTGGCCAGCTCTTGGCCATCTGCTCGCCCCAGAGCGGCTTATAGGCACCCTGGTGACAGGTGGCACAGTTCACCTTTGCCACATCACCCATCGGCCCAAGGCGACTCTCAGGAAACACCTTGGTCAGCGGCGTCATAAATTCATTGTTGAGTTCACGCACCATGCGAATGCCGTGCCATGCCGTGACGCGCTGCGGCGGGCTCTCTGTCCAGTTCGAAAAGTTTCGCGAGTTATGACAGAACGAGCAACTCACGCCGAGGCCATCCGAGATATGCATCATCAGGCCATAAGTGGCCTCTGTTGCCTGGATGGACGAGCCATTGCCATTGATGCCCTGGGGCAAAGCAGTCTGAGAGATCTGACGAATGCGGGTGTCCTCCAGCAGATAGGCCGTAAACGGATCCTTGGGCAGTGAGCTGTAGGCGACACTGGCCGCAGGCTCATTCTGTCCGTTACGCTGGCCTAACAGACCCTTGGCCAGCTTGGAATCGTCCGGCTTAAACCAGATCTTGTTGGGCACGGGCTGACCACGGTGGCAGGTATGGCAAGTCACGCCTGTTTCAGCAACGTGATTCTTCCAAGTGGCATTCAAATGCAAGGTCATCTCAGTCATGCGGCGTGCGACCACCTTGGTATACAGGGAATCATCCGCAAAGTTATTCAGGTTATGGCAGTAGGCGCAGCCCTGCTCGGGTGCAACCCACTGGGTATAACCCACCATCAGGCGGTTTAACTCACCAACGCTGAGGTTACCCAAAACTTTCAGGTTCTTATAGACCGCACCTGCACGGGGGCCGCTTTTGTCAGCCTCAGGCAATGCCGCAGGCGCAGTATTCAGCGCCACCTGATCTGCAATCGTGCGGGGGTTGTAGACCAACTCCATACCCGTGCCACGAAAGCCGACCTGAACAGCATCCACCGGGGGCCGTTCACAGCCCGAGAGTGCAGCCGCAGTAGCCATCACTGCGACGATCCATTGAAAAGGTTTTAGATTCATTATTTCGCTCCTTGCAGAACGCTCGGATCGATTGTTGGAGCGCCCCACATATCGGGATAAGGCGGCACAAGGCCATGCTTGATACCCCAGAGGTACCAGTTATCCACCACGGTGCCGGTCAGCAGAATGCCGATGCCGCCGGTCAACGGACAGAGCACGGCAAACCACCATGCCCAGCGGTGAATTGATTCCATAGTGGCGTTAAAGCCCATGGTCCAGCGCCAGAACAATGCGGCACGCTCTGAAGCGGAGCCACGATCAACGATTTGCTCCACTTCACGATCACCACCATAACGCGTGACTGCCAGAATCGTGGCGCCATGCATGGCAAAGAGAAGTGCCGATCCATACAGGAAGGCGATCGATAGCATGTGGAAGGGGTTATAGAAAAGATTACCGTAGCGAATCGAAAAGGCAGCAGTCCAATCCAGGTGCGAGAAGATGCCAAAGGGCACGCCCTCAGACCAGCTGCCCATCAGAAGCGGCCGGAAAAATCCCAGCACCAGATAAAGCCAAATTGCCGCCGCAAAGGCCCAGGCCACATGTGTGCCCATACCAAGCGCACGAGCACGGCGATAGACACGCACCCACCAGAGCAGAATTGAGACGGTCAGGAAAAAGCCCGCGATATTCCACCACCCGCCCTCCCGAAGAGGTGCGAGTTTTAAGCCATATTCCGGCGCGGGGGGATCCAGTGAGAGCCAGAATAACTGACGCACAAACTGTATCGGGCTGTAATCCACCTGGACCAGCATGTTCCAGCCCATGATGGTGAAAGCGATGATGAAACAGAACAGTGATGCAAGACCCACGCGGCCCAAATACAGGGGACCGATCTGCGCATTGCCAAGACGGCCTGCCAGATGAAGTTGGAAAGCACCCTTGGTGCGTTCACCCATATCGCGGGGATCAATTGGGACCCCGGCGTGCGGATGCGTGACCGCCTGGACCTGTGTGAATAGATTTTGATAATCAGCCATTTTCTTCTCCAGGATTCCGGCTTAAGACCAGATCGGAAGGTTGAGCCACCAGTTCCACCACTCGGGCCAGCCACGGGTCCAGAAGGGGCCGCTGATCACGATGCAGACCGCGCTGAAAAACACGGCTGCCATGGCCAGATACATGCCCAGCCGGTGAATGCCGAGAATGCCCACCGAATAACCAATGAGATCGCGAAAAAACGTGTCCTCATGCTCGGGTGTGCGGACGGTATTGCCCTTCTTCGGATTGGCCGCTGAAAGGATCAGGCCACCATGCATCGCCAACGCCAAACAAGTGGTGAAAAACAAGGTGATCGCCAACATATGAGCTGGGTTGTAGTGGAAGTGCAGATACTGATAACCCACGTTCGACACCCAATCGAGGTGGCTCAGAATGCCATAGGGAAAACCGTGGCCCCATGCACCCATCAGTACGGGCCGAATCACCACCAGCGTGAAGTAGGCAAAGATCGCCATGCCAAACGCCACAGGAACGTGATAGCCCATACCCAGCTTGCGACAAATTTCAACCTCACGCAGGGCCCAGGAGCCAAAGGCACCCAAAGCACAGACCGTGATGATCTGCCACAACCCGCCCTTGGCCAGTGGTGCCAATCCGAGCCCATAGCTAAGATCAGGCGGCGCAATATTAATCTGCCAGATGTTCCAGGTGGGGCCCTGAGATGCACCCCACAGAATCAGGACGGTGCCAAGCGCTGCGAAAAAGACGGTCGTGAGCCCGAAAAAGCCGCAGTAAAACGGCCCGACCCAGAAGTCAAACATGTCACCACCGACCAGGGTGCCGCCACGAACACGATACTTTCTTTCAAAACTGAGCATCGCCATTTGAATTTCTCCATTTAAGGTGCAGAGAGGCCCGTGATCAACACAAGCGCCCTCTGCATTGCTCTACAACAATTACTTCGGCGAAGCCACTGCAGCAGGTTTTGCTGCCTTGATTTCGGCCGTGGTCTTTCCATCCAACCAGTTGAAACGATCGGTCGAGAGCAGGATGAAATGAATCATCGCTGCGATACCGAACAAAAACACCGCCTGGGCTGCAAGAGCGCGCAGCGGATCGAACAAGCGCCAAATTCTCCACATGGTTCCATCTCCTAAAAATTAAGTGAGTTGCGACATGAAGGTGTAAACCGCTGCCCTCACATCACCGATCAATGTCTTGCCACCTTCTGCTCCCGGAAACCAGGAACGCCACCGCAGAAACAGCATCTGCCCAACGAGAGCGATTGTCAGAAACAGAACGAAACTGACTACAAAAATGCTGTAGTACGTGATGGAGTTGGTTTTTGCCGACTCATGCAGCGATTCGCTTGTTACCTGTGACATGGTGTTCCCCTTTAACCTAGAAGGCAGTGTTGATCATTGAATCCACGGACGCCATGCCCAGACCAGCGCATGTGCAATAACGGCAGTGGCCGTAAACGCAAGAAAACCCTGGATATAAAACTTGTGAAACTCCTGGGCTTCCTCATCGGTGAGTCCCGAAAGACTCCGGTTGTCATTACTCATAGGATCTCTCCTGTAA
>VERJ01000045.1 GCA_018882795.1 Burkholderiaceae bacterium
CTTGCAGGGTCATCAGCGGCAGAAACACCAGAATAATGATCGCAATACCGAAGATGGTTGGCGTCGCGACTTCTGCAGTAGCGTCAAAGACAATGCGCACGCGCTCAGCAACACCTCGGCCCGCACTGCCCAGTTTATGGAAGACATTTTCAACCACCACCACGGTGGCATCCACCATGAGTCCAATTGCAATCGCCAGGCCTCCCAGAGACATCAGGTTGGCAGAAAGCCCATACCGATTCATCAGAATAAAGGTGGTGAGTGGCGCGATGATCAGGGTGGCCACCACAATCAGGCTTGATCGAACATCCCCTAAGAAGATAAATAGAATCACCACCACCAGGAAGATGCCCTCAAGCAGCACCTTACCAACAGTCCACAGGGCGGCATCCACCAGATCCGTACGGTCATAAAACGGCACAATCTTTAGGCCGTCGGGCAGCATGCCACCCGCATTGATCTCTTCAACGCGCTGCTTCACCCGGGAGACGACCTGCTTGGCGTTACCCCCGCGAATCATCATCACGATACCGCCGGCACTCTCCGTGTAGCCGCCTTTAATCAGCGCCCCCTGACGGACCTCGCTGCCCACTTGAACTTTCGCCACATCGCGAACAAACACAGGCACGCCGCCCTGTTCTTTCAGGACGATGTTATTGATGTCATCAATCGTGCGGATCAGGCCTATGGCACGGATCATGTATTGCTCGGAGACCTGGGGCAAGATGCCGCCGCTGGCATTGGTGTTGTTGGCTGCAATCGCAGTGACCACCTGCTGCATGCTGAGATTAAAGCTGCGCAGACGTCCCGGATCCACCTGCACCTGGAATTGCTTCACGAATCCGCCATAAGAATTAATTTCTGCAACACCCGCAATCGAGCGCAGCATCGGCCTCACCACCCAGTCCTGAATGGTGCGGCGCTCGGTCAGCTCTTCAGCCGTGAGTTGACGCTGACCGTCATCGGGCCGCTCCAGGGTGTATTGAAAGACCTCGCCAAGACCAGTGGACACGGGCCCCAGCACCGGCACAACCCCTTCAGGCATTCGGCTGGCGACTTCAATCAACCGCTCCGTGACCAACTGCCGCGCAAAGTACACATCGGTCTTGTCGGTAAACACCAGCGTGATGATAGACAGCCCACTGCGGTTTAGTGAGCGCATCTCGGTCAGGCCGGGCAGGCCTGTCATGGCGATCTCTAATGGCACGGTAATGAACCGCTCCACCTCCTCAGGCGAGCGGCCGACAGCCTCGGTCGCAATCTGCACTTGGACATTGGTGACATCAGGGAAGGCATCGACCGATAAGCGCATCGACTCGCGCACCCCAAATCCGCAGAGCACGAGTGCAATCACAATCACCACTAGGCGCTGACTTAGCGCAGCGCGGATCATCGAAGCGATCACAGCATCACTCCTGCGCCACGCGACGGCGCTCGTTATTCAGATGAAAAGCGCCCTTGACAATGATCTCGGTACCCACTGGAATGCCACTCAGTACCGGACGAACGCTCTCGTTCACCGCCGACTCAAGCTCAACCGGTGTAAGTGTCCAGACGTTGTCAGACTTTTTCACAAAGACGTGGTCCCGGTCATCCTCGCGCACCACGGCCTCCAGCGGAACAACCGGCACGCTGCGTGCATCGCCCTGAATTCGCATCGTCACCAGCATTGAGGGCTTGAGTCCACGGGTCGGGTTATCGATCACCGTGCGCAGGGTCACCGTGCGGGTCTCCGGCGAGATCGTGTCGCCAACCAGGGTGATCTTTCCCAAGAGCTTTTTATTGCGCAGCGCTGGCACTTCAATCTCGACACTCTGGCCGGCTTGGACATGACGGGCGATCTGTTCCGGAACCTGGCCCACCACCCAGACCCGACTGAGGTCAGCGACCGTAAAAAGCGGATCGCCAGGCGTGGCCACCTGGCCCTGGCTGACCTTGCGTTCTATCACCACCCCGCCCTGCGTCGCGGGAATACCCACGTTTGGATTGAGCACCCCATCTTTACGCAGGGACTCAATCAGCGTAGACGACATGCCCATGAGTGCGAGCTGATCGCCGGCTGCCCGCAATTCAGCGCGAGCGATATTCAGTTCCGACTCTCGGCGCTGCAACTCAGCCGTACCGATCACATCCGCCTTCACCAGCACCTGCGCACGCTCAACAGCACGCTCAGCCTGGTTAAATGTGGCATTGGCGCGCAAATAGGCCACCTGGGCCTGAGTCAATTCAGGGCTGGCGACACGGGCAAGGGGCTGGCCCACCGTGACCCGATCACCCACCTCTGCCAGCACGCTGGTCACGCGGCCCAACACAGATGCGCCAATCCGGGTCACGAGACGCTCATCAGGCTGAATTGATCCTGCGACTTCAATCACACGCGACAGCTCGGCCACTTCAAGCTTACCCGTCGAGAAGTAACCCTGCATCTCCGGCCGAATGACGACATCCTTGGCATCCGGCTTCTGCGTGACCGTTGCCTGATTCGGCTGATCAGTGCAACCCGCACTGATCATGGCAAGGCCCAAGACTGCAGCCCAGGCGCCCAATCGGGATCGGAGTCGGAGGTGAAACCACGGCGTTGATGGCATGGAACGCATCTCCTCAAGTGATCAATTGTTGTCGGGAGCGAGAAATCGGCCGGCGAGCCGATCAAGCGAAATGCGTGCGGACTGCAGCTCGAAACGGGCCTGAATCAGATCGGCACGCACGGATCGCAATACACGTTGGGCATCCAGCACTTCGAGAATGCCACGCTCACCAAATCGATAGGCGGCCTCAGCGACCTGCAGGGCAGATTCCGCCTCGCGAATGGCGCCAAGGCTTAGGGCCTCTACCGAAGCCCGTGCCATCTCATAGGACTTCCAGGCCAACAGCACGCGCTGCCGCATCTCCAGTAAGGCGCCATCCAGACGTGTCTTGGCGCGCTGCTGCTCAGCGACCGCCTCAGCCACGGGGCCCTGACGCTGATCAAACAACGGGATCTGAATATTCACGCCGGTTAACGACTGACGGATCTCGGGATCGCGGGTCTCGGCATAGCGCAACTCCACTCCAGGCAGACGTCCCGCCCGGGCGAGACTCAGATTTGCCTCGGCACGCCCAAGCTGTGCGCGAAGGGATAAGAGCTCTGGGTTTCTGGCAATCGCCTGCTGCTGGATTGCTTCAAGCGACAGCGTTGCAGACTCATCGGCCAGTCGGCCCAATAACATCCAGGACTCTGGCAGCCTGCCTGCTGCCAGTCGGTTCAAGGCGATCAAGGCCTGCTCAGACTTGATGCTGGCGCTGACCTGACGCTGCCGTGCACTGATAATTTCAGCGTCGGCCTTGATCAATTCAAAACGTGGTGCCTCTCCGGTTTCCACACGCAGGCGAACACGATCACGCACCTGCTCCAGCAGACGAACTGACTCACGCGCAGCGGCCTCTTCTTCAACACGCAGCAGCGCCTCGAAGGCACGCAGGCGCACTTCCGCGACAAGGCCGTTGCGAACCGCATCAAGCTCGTGGCCCGCAGCCACTGACCCCGCCGCAGCGCTATCGATTCTGGCGCTGCGCAGAAAAGGATTTTCGATCAGCTGCGAAACGCCGCGGACCTCAACCCGGCCCGGCAACGCCGTGCCTGCAGGCCGCTGTGTGTTATCGCCGCTCGCAACGTCCAGGCGCGGATTCGGGAAGGCGCGCGCCGAGGTCACCGAGGCCTGGGCCGCCTCACGCTGGCGCTGAGCGGCGATCAGCTCTGTGTTGTTATCCAGAATAATCTTGGTGAGCTGATCGATGGTCAGCATCGTGACAGGTGGCCGCGAGGCCGCGGGCGGGTCGGACTGGGCGGCCACAGGCAACGTGACCGGCATCATGCCCATGACCAACACGAAGGGAATTAACCGCTGCCGCCATCTTGAACCATCAGGGAACATCAGGTTGTCGCTTTCTTGGAGGATTTTGGGGGTATGGACCAGCCGATCATGGATCGGTTCCAAAGTTTACTTGCAGACCGCAGTAAACCCTAAATCAACAAGGGCCAAGGGCCGTGCCCCAACAACGTGCATCAGCAACTAGGCTGTTTGAAGCGCGTGATACTCCAGATCAGCCAACGCAATCACTTCGAGCGCCCGCTGATGTGTGGCTTCAAGAATGACTGGCGGCGCAACACCGGCCTCGGCGGCCTCACGCCAACGCGCCGCACACAGGCACCAACGATCACCCGGCTTTAAGCCGGGAAACCGATACTGCGGATTGGGTGTGGAGAGATCATTGCCACGTGATTTGGAGAAGCTCAGAAAAGCTTCTGTCATTTGGGCGCAGACAGTGTGGCTGCCAAAGTCCTCCGGTGAAGTGTTGCAGCACCCATCTCGGAAAAAACCAGTCAAAGGATCATGACTACAGGGGGCCAGCGGCCCCCCGAGCACGTTTTTAGCGGAAGTGGTCATGGCCCTCGTCTAGCGCCCGGCATGATCTAGAGGGAACCCTGATCAGGCAAGGTCTTTTACCAAAGACAAACGGGTCTCGGCCGCTACCGGATCAACCTTGACACTGTAATGCGGATGATCCACACCCATCGACAAGGATACCCCGTACTTCAGAGCAGCAGCCATATCGTCATCCAGTTCAAAGCGCATGAAGTGCACGGAAGAGGTTTTCTCCTCGTTCTCACGGTCCAGATCTTCATCGGCAATTGCATAGACCTTTTCGCGGCCCTCGACCTGGACCCAGACACGGTCCTCAATACCCTTAAGCTTGGCGAGCTCCACCTTGCGTTGTGCAGGATCGGGGTACTCGATCATCATGGTGCATTTGAAGTTGCGGCCATCGGGCACCAGCGGGTTGTAGGCATCAAGTTCATCCTGAATACCGGACTCCTCGAATGTCTTTTCAATGCGCAGCATTTCCTGGATCTGATAACGAATGGTTTTCTCGTCCTCAAACAGCAGTGTGATGTGATCGCCGAGCCCCACCTGACGTAATTTTTTGTGCGCAATCACCTCCTGACGAAACTGATTGCGAATGCGTGAATAGTGCTCAAGTGTCCAGAGTGAATCCCGTGAAATCTGTGCCATTGCCATTCTCCAAAAGTCCTTTCCAATCACCATCAATAACCGTATGCCCGCGCAAGCAGAGACAGCGGGTGGGCCACCTTGCCATCGGCCTTGCCCGCCATGCCCTGCTCAATGTGATGGCCGGCAAGCTGACAATCAGAAGCCACGACATCAGGCTCCCCGCCCTGGCCGCCATTGGCCTTGGGATGCTCTGCCATCTGTCGAAACACCGGCCGGCCGATCTTCATTGCGATCTCGTGAAACTCCTTTTTCACGCCCCAAGTGCCCGCATGGCCCGAGCAGCGCTCCACCGTGTTGACCGCGGTGTCCGGCACCATTTCCAGCATCTCGCGGGTCTTTTGACCAACGTTTTGCACACGCAGGTGACAGGCAATGTGATAGGAGACGTTGCCAAGGCCCTGCTTGAAATCGGTTTTCAGCAGGCCATCCTTGTGACGATTCACAAAATACTCAAAGGGATCCACCATCGCCGCCTTCACTGCCTGGGCATCGGCGTCGTTGGGGAACATTAAGGGAATCTCTTGCTTGAACATCAGCGTGCATGAAGGAATCGGCGTCATGATGGCGTAGCCTTCACGGGCAAGCTTGGCCAGTACCGGAAGATTCTGGCGGGCCAGCTGTTCCACAGATTCCAGATCGCCAAGCTCAAGCTTTGGCATGCCACAGCAGGCCTGCTTCTCGACAACAATGTAAGGAATCTGATTGTGTTCGAGAACCTTGACCAGGTCGTGCCCAATACCGGGCTCATTCCAGTTCACATAGCAGGTGGAATAAATCGCCACCTTGCCGGCCGTTTTGGCGCCATCTTTCACAGGCAGGGCTGCGGACTTGGCCGCAGACTTCTCAAATGTTTTGCCCGCAAAGCTCGGTAACCACGCGTCCTTGTGCACACCGATCATTTTTTCCCCAAGCGCACGGGCGGTCTTGTTTTTGGACAGCGCATTGACCGTCTGGACAACGATTGGGATCGAGGCCAGCTTGCCATTGGCGGCTGTGTTCGACAGGGTGGTGTCGCGAAACTTTGTCGGTGTGCCTTTTTTGAACTGGATGGCCTTGGCACGCAACATCAGATGGGGGAAATCCAGATTCCAGGGATGAGGCGGCACATAGGGGCACTTGGTCATGTAGCAGACATCACACAGATAGCATTGGTCCACCACCTCCCAATATTTTTCCTTCGGCACACCATCCATCTCACCGGTGGGGCCCTCATCAATCAAATCGAAAAGGCGTGGGAAAGAGTTACACAGACTCACACAGCGGCGGCAGCCATGACAGATGTCAAAGACCCGCTCCATCTCCTTGAAGCAGGACTCTTCGTTGTAAAAGTCATCGCCCTTCCAATCAATCGGATGGCGGGTAGGTGCCTCAAGGGATCCCTCACGGACGGTCATAACTCACTCTTTCAAAAGACGCATTGATCAAACGAAAAAGGGGCTGATGATCACCCCTTGCCTGGACCCGCACATCAAACATTTGCTCCACAGGGCCCCATCAACATCGAGGCCCTGCAGATCAACCGCTCGATCGCACCAAATTAGGCAGCGAGTGCCTCGAGTGCCTTCTGGAACTTGTTGGCGTGGGAACGCTCGGCCTTGGCCAGGGTCTCAAACCAGTCGGCGATCTCGTCGAAACCTTCCGCACGTGCATCCTTGGCCATGCCGGGATACATGTCGGTGTACTCGTGCGTCTCACCGGCAACGGCGGACTTCAGGTTGGAGGCGGAATCGCCGATCGGCATGTCGGTTGCGGGATCGCCAACCTGTGCCAGGTAATCCAGATGGCCGTGGGCGTGACCGGTCTCACCTTCTGCGGTGGAGCGGAACAGGGCGGCGACTTCGGTGTAACCCTCGACGTCGGCCTTGTTCGCGAAGTACAGATAACGACGGTTGGCTTGGCTCTCACCGGCAAACGCATCCTTCAGATGCTGGTGAGTCTTGGTTCCTTTCAGTTGAGGCATGAGCACTTCTCCTATAAGTAAGAACAACATGACAACGGGACTGCACCGGTGCCGCCCCGCGACTCGGGACGAACAACTCCCGAACAAGCGGTTTGCGAACATGAAAGATGCTAGCCACCGTGCTTAGATCAGTCCAATTGAAAGTTTCTTAATCATTGATAAAAACAATCAATCGTCGTCTAGGGCAGTCTATAGACAAATAGGGCCATGGCGCCGCCCGCGATAACACCTAAAATGAGGGTATGTCCCGATCTCTCAACCCCCATCAAACCCTATCGCCAGACCGGCCCCCAAAGGGTAAAAACGCTGGTCAGAGGCCCTTATTTTCTATCTCCGAGGCCAGGCGCCAGTTGACCACGGGGAGAATCTCGGCGCGAGAGCTCTTGGCAGAGCATCAAAGGATCATTGCCGAGCACAACGGTCCGCTG
This sequence comes from Burkholderiaceae bacterium, assembly GCA_018882795.1. GTDB lineage: Bacteria > Pseudomonadota > Gammaproteobacteria > Burkholderiales > Burkholderiaceae_A > Lacustribacter. The sequence continues at coordinate 7,443 of VERJ01000045.1, forward strand.
AATGCCCTTCCCACCCTATGCCTGGCAAGGGCCGAAGAAGAGGCAGACAGGCTGGACAAAACCCTTGCCGCACAGCGGGCAGGGCGTAAGGCCACAGGGGTAGGACCGCTGGCAGGCATGGCCTATTGCGCAAAGGATATGTTTGATAGCGAAGGGGTCCGCACCACGTATGGCAGCCCCATTTTTGCCAATCGGATTCCCGAGAAAGATGCCGAAATTGTGCGGCGGATCCGTCAGGCCGGCGCACTACTCATCGGGAAATCCAACACACCAGAGTTCGCTGCAGGCTCACAGACCTTCAACAAGGTTTTCGGTGCCACCCGCAACCCCTGGAGCACGGGCCGCACCTGCGGAGGATCTACGGGCGGCGGCGCCGTAGCACTGGCCACCAATATGGTGATGCTGGCCGATGGCTCCGATCTCGCCGCATCGCTGCGCAACCCAGCGAGCTTTTGCTCGGTCACTGGCCTGCGGCCATCAAGCCATCTTGAACCCCGGCTGCAGACAGGACTCAATCCGTTCAACACGCTCTCCATGGTAGGCCCCATGGCCCGGACCATCGCGGACCTACGCGAATGTTTCTTGGCCATCTTCGACCCCGAGGGCTGCGCGCCCAACCGCACGCTTCAAGCGTGGGTGGAACTGCGCGATGCCCAGGCCAGGCAACGCGCAGCAATTGCAGCAGGGAAAAATACCAAACATCTGCGCCTGGGCTGGGCGCCGGACTGGGGCGGACTACCCGTGCAACAGGAAGTGGCAGCACAGATGCAGGCCTGCGCAGACCAGCTCTCGGCCAAGGGCATCACGCTTGTCACGGGATTTCCGAAGCTCCCGGATGTCCGCCAGGCCTTTCTCACCCTGCGTGGCCAATTTTTTGTCGCCGAGTTTGGCGAGCTCTACGCCCACCATCGTGCCGAGTTAAAAGACACTGTGATCTGGAATATCGAACAGGGCATGCGCATCACAGCACCAGAGATCGCACGTGCGGAAAAAATACGCGCCCTCGCGCGTACTCGCATCGAGGAGTACATGCAGGAACATCAGCTCGACGCACTTGCTGGCCCCACCAATCAGGTACTGCCGTTTGATCTGGAGACACCTTACATCACCAACATCAACGGCATCGAACTCGACACTTATATTGATTGGTTAGCCTCTAACTTCATCTTCACCGTGGCCGGCATGCCTGCCCTCTCCCTGCCTGCAGGATTTGCCAAGGAGAGTGCGACCGGTGCCCTCCTTCCCTTGGGATTGCAGCTCGTTGGACGCTGGGCCGATGACATGGCATTGATGGATACCGCAGAACGCATCGAGTCGATTCTTTCACTAAGCGCCACACCCTGTTGACCAGACCCCATCATGAACAGCCCAATCTCGAACCCTCAACGACTGGCCAACCTGCGTAAAGAGTATGCACAGGCCTCCCTCGACACGAGTGATGTGCGGCCGGATCCCGTCGCGCAGTTCGAACACTGGTTTCAAGAGGCGCTGCAGGCAGAAGTGCTCGAGCCCAACGCCATGACCCTTTGCACCATCGACCCGGATGGTCGGCCATCCGGCCGCATCGTGCTGATCAAGGGCATTGATCAGCACGGCGTGACATTTTTTACCAATTACCAGAGCCGAAAAGGCCATGCGCTGGCGGCGAACCCGCATGCGAGCCTCGTGTTTTTCTGGCCTGAACTTGAGCGTCAGATTCGGATCGACGGCAAGGTAGAGAAAGTCCAGGCACAGGAATCCGAAGACTACTTCCGCTCGCGCCCTCTGGGCAGCAAACTTGGGGCCTGGGCATCACCACAAAGCGAAGTCATCCCCAATCGGGAATGGCTGGAAGTGCGGCAACAAAACCTTCAAGAGGCATTTCCGGAAGAATCATCCGTGGATCCACCGCGCCCGAGTCACTGGGGTGGCTATCGGCTAACACCCCATGAGTTCGAATTCTGGCAAGGCCGGCCATCGCGTCTGCATGATCGTATTCGGTATCGCCTGACTCAACGCTTTGCGGCACCAGCCGAATGGGTGATTGAGCGACTGGCGCCCTGAACACGCCGGGCTGAGCCAGTTCAACGCAGACGGTCTGACACAAATCAGGCCAGCAGATCCTTGAACTCCCGCTCGGCCTTGGCCACTTTGGGCGCAACCACAAATGCGCAATAGCCCTGGCCCGGATGGGTTTTGAAATAATTGTGATGCTCGGCCTCTGCGGGCCAGAATCTTTTCTCAGTCGCTGTCAGGGGAGCGCCCGACGCATCAAAAGCCACAACCAACTCAGTGACAATCGGTGCGGCATAGTGTGATGCGATTGAGGCGATCTTGTCACGTGCCACAGCGAGCTGCGCATCACTCATGGCAAAGATCACCGAGCGGTACTGGGGCCCGACATCATTGCCCTGACGATTCAAGGTGGTGGGATCGTGGATCGCAAAGAACACTTTGAGCAGCTGGCCATAATCAATCACAGCGGGATCAAACTCAATCTGCACCACCTCTGCATGGCCCGTACTTTTAGAACAGACCTGCTCATAGGAAGGCTCGGCCACATGGCCACCCATGTAGCCCGAGGTGACACGCGATACGCCCTTGAGGCCCTGGAACACGGCCTCAAGGCACCAAAAGCACCCACCCCCCAGAATTGCTGTTTGCCTATCTGCCATGCGTTTGAGCTCCTTGGAAAGATTTCAGATCCTGAATAGCGATTCGGAAAATTTCACGTATCCTTTTCCTTTTAAGGCCCCTGCTCGCACCAGATGCGACAAGGCCTTTGCCTTCATCCCAAGATGAGTTTGCCATGATCACTGCGCTAAGACCGCCATTTTCAGCCCAAGGAACGGGCATTGCACGAAAAATTCTGTGGGCTGTAACAGGCCTGCTGCTCATGGCCGCTTTGACGATGTTGGCGCACCCGGTCCGCGCCCAAAACACCGACGCTGTGAGCCCCCTGATCACACCCACCGCGCTAAAAGCCCTGATCGACAAAAAAGCGAACCTGCGCATTTTAGACATCCGTGAACTCATGCAGGGCGATGGCAAGACACCCAATTATGCGGCTGGCCATATTCCCGGCGCAGTGGCTGCTCCCTATTCATCAATTCGCGGACCAGAAAAGAACCCCGGTATGGTGCTCTCGGACAAAGAGCTCACCGAACTCTTTCGGGAGTGGGGCATCACCTCGCAGGCGCATATCGTGATCGCACCGGTGGGGTCCGATCCCAGTGATTTTGGTGGTGCCGCCCGCATGTTCTGGACTTTTCGCCTGGCTGGTTTGCAGAAAATTTCGATCCTGGAGGGTGGCTTCGGGGCATGGGGAGCGCTCAATTACCCGATCGAGACCACCAAAAATACGCCCACGCCAAGCAGCTTCATAGTGAAGCTTGATAAAAAGCAGATTGTGACCACCAACGAGATCGAGAATCTGCTGCGCGCAAAAACATCCGGGGCCCGCAAGTTCCTGCTCTCTGATTCTCGCCCTGAAGATTACTTCACGGGCCAGGACAAGCACTCGTCAGCACCTCGGGCCGGCACTCTGCCTGGTGCCACCAATCATGATCACGAGGAATGGTTTCAATTGAACACCAGCAAACTGCTGCCCAAGGCCCAGCTGGAATCAGTCGCCAAGAACGCGGGCCTGATCACGGATGGCGAGGTGATCAGCTTCTGCAACACCGGCCATTGGAGCGCCACGACCTGGTTCGTTCTGACCCAGCTCCTGGGCCAGAGCAATGTGCGCCTCTATCCGGAATCTACTGTTGGCTGGTCCAAGAGCCGCAACCCCATGGATAACGAGCCCTCTCGTGCCAATGTGCTGAAACAACAACTCAGGGATTCGGTCGACAATCTGAAAAAATAAATGCATCGACTGTTCCTTGTTTTTCCAGCCATCGCTGGGTGGCTGGCCATCACCTGGTTTGCGGGCCTGCGCTCAGGATTTCTCTTTGTGTTGGGCCTCGGATTCGGCGCCGCATTAAGCGGCGCACGTTTTGGATTCACCACGGGCTGGCGCACACTGATCCAGGATCGTGACCCCTGGGGCATGGTGGGCCAGATGGTCCTTTTGTCACTGTGTGCCCTGCTCGCCTTTCCGCTGTTAGATCAGTACAGCGATGAGATCGTTGGTGCGCTAGCCCCCATCACCTGGAGCCTGATCATTGGTGCCATCGTGTTCGGCTTTGCTATGCAACTCGCTGATGGCTGTGGGTCAGGCACCCTTTATAAGGCCGGGGCCGCTTCGCCCACCTCATGGATGGTGCTGCCCGCCTTTGTGATCGGCAGTTTTTTGGGCGCCTCACATCTGCCCGCATGGACTGCCCTGGGTGGGCCGCTCGTGCAACTGGGCCTAGAGCGGCAGGCCGAGCCCGTTGATCTGATTGCGCAGCTGGGTATGGGATCCGCACTCACTATCACAGTGGGCCTGTGTGGCGTTGTTGCAGTCATTAGCCTGGCCCTGTCATCAATCAAACAACGTCAGCTTGGCAATGGGCTCAGCCGCGCATTACCCGCTATTCAGCTACGCTGGCTCTGGGGTGCGATCGCCATTGCCGTGCTCTATGCTGTCCACCTGGTGGTGGCCGGTCAGCCCTGGGGCATCGTGTATGGGCTGGGCCTGTGGGGTGCGAAACTCTTCACCACAGTTGGCGTGGATTTAAGCCAAGATGCTTTCTGGGGTGTCGCACCCCATGCGGAGCGATTGATCGAACCCATCATCTGGGATGTCACCTCACTCACCAATATCGGTCTGCTGTATGGCGCAATGGTGGCTGACCGTTGGAACAAACCGCACCCCAAAGCACCAATATGGCCTGGGCTGCCGCAATTGACCATCAGCATCGCCGCGGGGTTGATCATGGGCTACAGCTCGCGGCTTGCATTTGGCTGTAATGTCGGTGGTTACATCGGTGGGATTGCCTCGGCAAGCCTGCATGGCTGGGTCTGGTTTGCCTGCGCCTTTCTTGGATCGATTGCTGGCGTTCGTCTACGCCGCAGGGTGGGCATCACATGAGCCGGGGTGTAGTGCTCTTTTGGTCCATCATGATTGCACTCATGGCGCTCGACTATGCATCCGCGCCAGAACCCTATCGTGTGGAGCCAGCCGCTTTTGCGTTGGGCAGCGGTGATATGCCCGCTGGGGGCCACTGCTCAGGCCGATAAAGGAGATTGCCATGTCACTGCTGTCCATCCTGATGAAATCCAAACGCGATGAACCCTCGTCAAAGCCGAGGCCGGATTGTGGGCTGTGTACCCGGGCCGAAGAGGTCGTGGTCTGGCGCGGCGCATTCTGGCGACTGATCGATGCCCAGCAGCCCGACTATCCAGGCTATATGCGGCTGGTGGCGAATCGTCATGTGACCGAGGTCTCCTGGCTGGCCAAGGCCGAGCGGGAACATCTCTTCAAGCTGCTGCCTGTCATTGATGAGTTGATCTGCGAACATCTCGCGCCCGAAAAGATCAACATCGCTAGCCTAGGCAATCAGGTGCCACATATGCATTGGCACATCATTCCGCGCTGGAAAGATGATCCACACTTTCCCGATTCCATCTGGAGCTCAGCCCGAAACAACATGGCATCACCAGAGCTGGCCCAGCGCAGAGAAAAGGCCGAGGCACTCTTTCAGAGCCTGGTGGCAGCGTGCAAAAAAGCGGTGTATTAACCGAGGGGTTTGAGTAAAGCGCTGTGGCTAGTGCGCGGTCGCCCGCTTCAAGCGATCATTGACCGCCTCCCATGCCGGGGTTGAAGGCGGTGATTCAATCAAGAGCATCTCCACATCCTGCCAATCTGCATCGTTAAACCGTGCATAGAGATCATGGGCATAGGTCTTGGGATCCGAAGACATCGGCATGCAGATCACATCACTGCGCTGAGAGAGCCACTGAATCAGGCTTTCATCCATCACCAGGCATGCAATGCGGCGTGATGGCGCTGCGGCAGGCTGATTGATCACATGAAGCTGGGTGCGCAGCGCATTGGCCGTCAAGAGCATTGCTCTGGCCTTGGGCGCGTAATGACTCTCTAATGAACCCGAGACCCTCGGCGCGTTAACATCCGATTGACCAAGCGGCATGCCCAGCAGCGCTTCAATGGCCTCACGCGTTACGCCACCTGGCCGCAGTAGACGTGGCCGATCGGCACTCAAATCAATGATGGTGGACTCCACGCCCACATCGCAGTCCCCGCCATCCAGAATCAAATCATTTTCAGCCAACCGATCACCGATGCTGGCGGCCACATCAGCAGCACGCGTGGGACTCACCCCACCAAAACGATTGGCCGAGGGCGCAGCCACCACACCGCTGCCAAGCTTGGCGAACTCCGTGAGCAACCGAATCGCGACCAGATGTGAGGGCATACGCACCCCCACCGTGTCCTGACCACCCGTGACGACATCGGGTACACCGGCAGCGCGCTTGAGTATCAGTGTGAGCGGTCCCGGCCAGAATGCCCGCGCAAGCTGATCCGCAATCGGCGGCCAGTCCGATGCAAGACGCTTGGCAGCCTCCACACTGCCCACGTGCAGAATCACAGGATGATCAGCGGGACGGCCCTTCACCGCGAAGATGCGTTGTGCTGCGATTGGATTTAATCCATCCGCACCCAGGCCATAGACAGTCTCGGTGGGGAAAGCGACGAGATCTCCGCGGGCTAAGGCCTGAGCTGCTGCCTCGATTGCATCGATGGTGTTGCCATCTCGTAATGACGGGTAGCGAGGCACGTCGTTGCGAGGCCCGAAAGGCCGTGGCAATGCATCAGACAAGGGCATCGCCCACATCAAGGCCAAGAATGTCTGCAACAATCCGGGCCCGCTGCCGTGCCTGCTCCAGCGTATCGCCCAGGCAGGTCACATGGGCCATCTTGCGGCCAATCCGGGGCTCCGACTTGCCATAAAGATGCAGAGATACATTGCGCAGGGCACGTACGGCCTGCCAGTCGGGCTCAACGGCGGCATCAGAGGATTTGAACCAACTATCACCCAGCACATTGAGCATCACCGCCGGCGACTTCAGGCCTGCATCACCCAATTCACGGCGGGCACAGATGCGGACCTGCTGCTCGAACTGACTGCTCACGCAGGCCTCGATGGTGTAATGGCCGCTATTATGCGGCCGAGGCGCCATCTCATTGGCCAGCAATCGATCACCCGAGAGCACAAAAAACTCAACACACAGCACACCAACATAGCCC